>JASLLE010000034.1 GCA_030747175.1 Dehalococcoidia bacterium
GACACCGATAGATCCGAGCCTGTGGGCCATCTCGACCGGTGTGACGAATTCCCGGTCGCTCTCGTGCCAGCACAGGTCCTTCCAGAAGAACCTTATAGCGCCCGGGACATGCCCCGAGCGATACGCCTCGTCATCGTCTGTCGCTCCTATTTCAAGAACGCGCACCGATGGATCATCGAGGTGCTCTACGAGCCAGTCGGAGGTGACGAGTACGTCGGGCATGTGGTTGTTGAGCTTCCCGAATGATGATCGAATCGGTGTTGTCGGATTACGCGTCGGACCAGCATGTTACAGCGAAGGCCGTTCGCGCCGGGGGCATCAAGCGTCGGTGATGCTCGACTGAAACTCATCGATAACTTCCAGGATCGCTCTTCCGAATCGGTCCCGCTTGGCGGCTCCAATTCCAAACACGGTGAACAGCTCGTCCATGTCCCTCGGACGGGCTGATGCCAGGGCTGCGAGCGTGCGGTCCCCGAACACCACGAATGCCGGAACGCCTTCTTCCTGCGCTCGTGTTTTTCGCCACTCGCGGAGCACTTCAAACAGGGGCATATCTGCGTGGTCAGGGCGGCGGGATTGAGTGGCCTTCGCCTTGCCGGCGGCAGCGACAAGCGCTCGCGGAGCGGCGTCCGGATGCTCCGCTTCCCAGCCTCGCACCTCGGTCAGCAACTGATCTCCGAAGCGACGGGCGCGTACCGGACCGATGCCCCAGCACTCCAGTAGTTCCGATTCGGTCCGGGGTCTGGCATCGGCGATCGCCCGCGCCGTCCGATCCTCAAACACGTCAACCGGGTCCATGCGATTCTTTCGGGCCAACTCTGATCTCAGGCGGATGATCCGTTCGACCAGTTCCGAACCGTCCGAACTGATGGCGTTCTGGCAGTTGTCGCAACTGCCACAGGAGTCGATCGGCTTCTCGCCAAAATATTCAAGAATGTAGGACCGGCGGCATCCCAGCGTCTGAGCGTAACCGAGCATCCGTTCCAACATCTCGAACTCGTGTTCCCGGTGCCGGTCCACCACGGTCGAGTTGATGCGTGCATCCGGGTCGCCAGACAGCAGCAAGTCGGCCGACGCGTCGAGCAGCCCGGATTCCTGGAACGCACGGATCGCCATTACCTCGCCGTCAATGTTCCCCAACCCCGATTCCGGCATGCGGGAGTCAGCTCCCGCGCGGGCGCACAGTTGTCTCCACGCCATTCTCAACTCGGAGGCGGGCGGGTGATCCCTTTCGATAAATCGTCGAGGCCCGTTGGCCGAGTACGGCGTGTAGATCAGGACACACTCGGACGGCTCACCGTCGCGACCCGCGCGCCCGGACTCCTGGTAATAGGCCTCAAGCCTTGCCGGCATGTCGTAATGCACTATGAATCGAACGTCCGGCTTGTCCACACCGAGGCCGAAAGCGTTTGTGGCGACCATGACGTCGATCTGGTCCGTCATGAACCGCCGCTGTACGTCGGATCTGACTTTCGCGGCCATCCCGGCGTGGTAGTGCGCGGCATTGAGACCAGCTCCCGAGAGCAGTTCAGCCAGCTCCTCGGTCCGTTTGCGAGAGCCGACATACACGATTCCGCTCTTGCCGCGCCTTTTCGTGGCGTAGTCGATCAAGAAGTCCTGTTTTGCCGCGTTACCCCCGCCGAAAACCACCGTGAATGTCAGGTTGGGGCGGTCAACCGAGTGGACGACGCGCACGGCGTGATCCAGCCCGAGGCGCCGGGCGATGTCGTCCCGCGCCTGGGCGGTCGCGGTCGCTGTGAGGGCAATGGTGCGCGGGGCGTCAAGCTGCTTTCGGACCGAATCGAGTCTCAGGTAATCGGGTCGAAATGTGTGACCCCATTCAGAAACGCAGTGCGCCTCGTCGATGGCGAGCAGGTTTATCCCGGCCCGCGCAAGGCCGCTGACAAAGCGTTGATTGGCCAGCGATTCCGGCGACGTGAAAAGCAGATCGAGATCGCCGTCCCGGAAGTCGATGTAGGTGTCGCGCTTCTGGGCATTCGTCAGGTTGGAGTTGATGAAGGCGGCCCGGACGCCGTTGGCGAGGAGGCTTTCGACCTGGTCCTGCATCAAGGCGATGTGCGGAGATACGACCAGCACCCGACCGGAGACGAGCGCGGGAAGGACATAGGCCATGCTCTTGCCGCTGCCGGTCGGAAGCACGGCGAGCACGTCCGATGAGTCCAGGCCCGAAAGGGCCTCAGATTGCCCGGGGCGCAGTCCGGGATACCCAAACTTCTCGGAGAGCAGGGCGGTGTAGGTGTCGTAGTTGTCGGGGAGGCCGGCGCCGGCAGGACCGACGCCACCGGGGATTTCTTTGATCAGGGTGTGATCCCGCTGAAACGGCTTGTGTGAAGTGACGCGCTGGCCCGGATCATAGCGGTCACATCGAACAAACTCCGGGGGAATGTCACAGTCGCGTCAGACCGGGGGATTTACCGGCCGGTTTCGTGGGCGTACAACCTCGGCTTTGCGGGGTCGCACGTGCCGCGTTAACGGTCCGCTGGCCCGAACCGTTCGGTGTGAATCCGCTCGGGTGTAATCCCGGCATCCACAAGTGCGCTGGCGACCGTTTCCACGAACCCCCCTGGACCGCAGACGTACGCCCGGCCAACGGCTCCCAGGCGATCAAACACGTCCGAGATCATCCGGGCGTCCACGCGCCGAGCGAACCCGTCCCAACGCTCGGGTGCTGTCCTCGTGAAGGTGTGTGCAACCTGTAGCCCGTTTCCGGCCTCCGCAAGGGCGTCCAGCTCACCGCTGTATATGACATCGTCGGGAGAGCGTGAGCTGTAGAGCAGCATCGTTTGAACGTGTCGAGCGGCGCTCTCGCGATGCCGGAGCATCGACATCAACGGGACGATCCCTGAGCCGCCTGCGATGAGCAACAACGGTCCACCCATCGAAGCCGTCCAGGTGAAAGCGCCACCGATCGGCCCGCGCAGTTCGATCCGGTCGTCAACGATCAACTCATCGTGGAAGTAGGGCGAAACCTCGCCATCCTCAATCTTCTCGACCGTAAGGTCGATCAGGTCCCGGGTTTCGGGACTGGTGGCGATCGAGTAGCTCCGCTGCGCCTGGTAACCGTCCGGCGCGGTCAGGCGAACGTCGTAGTGCATGCCGGAACGGAAAGTCTTCCATGACGGCAAACGCAACCGGAAAGTCTTGACGCGATACGTCTCGACCGTGATCGATTCCACGGTGGCGACCTGCCAGGTCAGGCGCTCAGGCTGGCGACCTTCCCTGTCCTCAGGACCGGGTCGTTTGGGATCTTGCATTGGTGTTGGTGTGGGATTGTCTATCTGGATACTGACGCTTGAAGAATGTCTCTGATCGTTCGGTCTTGTCCCTCACCCTTCCGACAAGCGGAAGGGCAGGCCCCAACAATCTCCAGCTGGGAGAAGGAATCGATAGACGCCGCCGCCCTCCTCAGTCGCCCCAGTAGCGCTGTTCTTTCCAGGGATCGCCGTACATGTGGTACCCGTTCGTTTCCCAGAATCCGGGCGCGTCCTCGTCCATGAACCGGATGCTCTCCACCCACTTGGCGGACTTCCAGAAATACAGGTGCGGGACGATCATGCGGACCGGTCCGCCGTGTTCCGGCGTGATCGGCTCGCCATCGAACTCGTGGACGAGATACGCCTTCCCGCCGCGCACATCGGCGACCGGGAGATTGGTCGTGTAGCCGCCGAACGAGCGGACCATCAGGTAGTTCTCCGTAATGTCGGCTCCCAGCCCGGCCCCCTCGAAAAATACGTCCATGTCCACGCCCTTCCAGTCGCTGTCGAGCATCGACCACTTCGTCACGCAGTGGATATCCGTGTGAATGTCGGTCTGAGGCATGGCCATCAGATCCTCCCAGGTCCAGGACATGGATCCGGACTCCCCGAGATCGATCGTGAATTTCCAGTCGGCCCGGGACACTCGTTCCGTAGGCCCGTACGTGAGCATCGGAAACCCGGTCTCGTAGTACTGGCCTGCGGGTATCTCCCGGGGAGGTTGGGGACGGCGGAATCCAGAGAATCCTCGACTGAGCACGGCAGCGTTCCTTCAGATATTCGTGGTTCAACTCCGGAAGTCTCTCCGGAATGGTCCGTGCGCTCTTTACGCAGCGAAGCGGTGCGGTGCGAAGAGTCACGCTGAGTCGAATTGTATCCCGCCCCCTGTCCCGGCCGTCCCGGGGCGCTGGCCCGTCTATACTCCGCGCACGTCCATTTATTCGCATCAGCGCAGGTTAATTACTTGAGGAGAGACTCGCATGAGACTTGAGGGCAAATCCGCCATCGTTACCGGCGCAGGGAACGGAATTGGCCGCGCTATTGCAGGGCTGTTCGCCGAAGAGGGCGCACGGGTGCTGGTGGCGGATATCGAAGACGACGCCGGACAGGCTGTCGCCGATGAGATCAAACAGGCGGGCGGGGAAGCGGTCTTCCACCACACGGACGTCTCCGATGAGGACTCGGCTCAGTCGGCGGTGAACGCCGCAGTGGATGCTTTTGGCGGTATCAACATCCTGGTCAACAACGCCGCCGCTTTCGTGTTCGGCGAGATCGAAGACGTAACCCGGGACGACTGGACCCGCGTGTTTGGCGTGAACGTAATAGGCCAGGCGAATTGCGTACGCGCTGCGCTCCCGTCGCTGCGAGACGCCGGCGGGGGAGCGATCGTGAACCTGGCGTCGGTGAGCGGATTCGTCGCCCAGCCGGCCTTCATTCCGTACAACTCGTCCAAGGGCGCCGTTTTGCAGCTCACACGCTGCCTTGCGTGGGACCTTGCCGTAGATAACATCCGGGTCAACGCCATCTGCCCGGGAACGATACATACGCGTGCCACGGAAACGCACATTAACGCCCTCGGTCTCGATCGCGAACAGGCGTTGAAAGACTTCGGGCAGGACTCGCCGATGAAGCGCGTCGGACGCCCGCGCGAAGTCGCTAACGGTGTGCTGTTTCTCGCGTCGGATGAGGCGTCGTTTATCACGGGCGAGCACCTCGTGATAGACGGCGGGGCGACTATCGATTAGGCCATCGAATTCCGGCTACCCGGAGCGTATTCGGATGCTGCCACGGGGATAGCGTACGGCCGTTTGCGTGACACAGGTCATCGCCCGAGTGGTCGTTTGCCCCCACGACGGACCCGCTGTTTCGCGTGCCCGCGAGAAGGTCATTACGCTCACCCGGTCCGACGACTGTCCCGCACGACCCCGGGCGATAGCGCTCTTAATCTGGAGGCGTGGGTAGACCACCGCCCGGTGGGGCGTGTACCGCCATCCAGCGCGAATCGCCGCAGACGTTTATTCGATCGGCGTCTCGAAAAGTCAGGGCCCTGTGGGGTCCTGCTTTCTCGCGCCCGCGTCGCGCGGAGGCGAGTGGGTATCCGGGCGCATCTGCTCGCGCACGTGAGGGGCAGCTCGGCATAACCGGCCTGGAGACGGCGATCATCATGATCGCGTTCGTCGTCGTGGCTTCGGTGTTCGCCATGACCACGCTCCAGACCGGGGTATTCTCCGCCGAGCAGGGCCAGGAAGTGGCCTACTCCGGGCTGGACCAGGCGACCGGCAGCCTCCAACTTCGAGGATCCGTCAGGGCGATCCGTGGCGATGTGGACGTGGACGGAAACGACACGATCCTCCTCAGCGGCGTCGACGATCAGGCGGTTGTGAAGGTCGTCTTCACCGTCACCGGCATGCTCGGCGGCACGATGACCGATCTGACTCCACCCTACACTGCGAACGACACCGCTACCGATCCCGACGCCAGCGGGCTCACAAGCCGCACGAGCCGCGATCCAGACCGACAACCTGCTCATAAACGACGCCGCGTGGACGGTCACCTTCCCCGGTTCCGACAACGGCGACTACATGCTGGACGATGACGAGAGGGCGGAGATCACGGTCTGGTTGCAGACCTACGACAACGTGAACGTGCTGTACGACCTCGGCGCAGGAACCAGCGACCCGTATGTCGACGCCGCGGCCGACCTGCTGGGCGTTAGCGATGAGTTCACGATCCAGGTCCACCCGGGAAAGGGCAACACACTCAATATCCAGCGCATCATCCCGGTCGTCTTGAGACCGCAGATGGATTTGAGGTGATGAGCAGACGCGCCCCTCCACATCACGCCGGTTCTCAGGGAGACGGGCGATCCATACAATGCGATTTCATACGGTCGGGAGCAGTTTTGGAAATGATCGGCAACGTAAATATCCGGGGAGTTTGAGTTGGCACAGTTGAGTCCCGAGCAGATAACGCCCCTGAGAGAGCCGCACATCGCCCAGGTCGTGACACTCATGTCTGACGGATCACCACAGATCTCGCCGGTCTGGGTGGATACGGATGGTACAGACATCTTGATCAACACCGCTCTCGGCCGGGTCAAGACATACAACATGGAGCGAGACGCACGGGTAGCGGTCGGTGTGTACGACCCGGCCAATGCGTACGAACGGGTGGTGAACGTCCGGGGTCGGGTCACGGCGATCACCGAGGAAGGGGCGGACGCTCACATCGACAGCCTCGCCAGAAAATACACGGGCGCCGATTCTTACGCCGGTCATAGATCGGATGAGACGCGCGTGATAGTCCGTATATCCCCGGACAACCTCACCGGCCGATAGCCGGGGGGACTTCAATAACCCGCAACAGTCTCGAAGGTTGACCTCTTAATGTCGCCGGTCGCCTCTGCGTCGCTCATTCTCGGAACGGCGCAGGCCCTGACGCCGGCGGATCTTTTCCGCCTCGACCTCGGCCTGGAATCCGGGCGGCCGGAACATGATCCAACCGACGACGACGGTCGCTCCGACCAGCACGATCCAGCCAAATGCCGCGTCCTTCCCGCTCTTTTCGCCGAGGTCGATCAGCAGGGGGACAACAAAGATCCACAGGATCGCCATCAGGACTACGCCAACGGCGATTGCGACAAGGTGATTTCTGCTCATAACGATTTCTCGATCGCCGATCGTCGCATCACGGCAAATGTCTACCAGTTAGTAAACGCGCCGTCTTTTCGCTTGAGCTGTGACACCCATCCGCTCGGGTTGACCCGGTTGGCTTCCGCGGCGTCTTCGTCGAAGTCCACGCCCAGTCCCGGCGCGTCCGGGACCCAGGCGTAGCCGTCCTCCCACTCGATTTGCAGCGGGAACAGGTCCGTCGCAAACGTGCCCGGCTGCCGGGGCATCTCCTGCACGCCGACGTTGGTGGACGCCATGCACAGGTTTACACAGGCCGCGGCGCTCACCGGGCCGAGCGGATTGTGCGGGACGATGTCGATGTAGTGCGTCTCCGCCCAGTGCGTGATCTTGAGCGCCTCAGTGATGCCTCCGACGATGCAGAGGTCGATACGTGCGTAGTCGATCGTCTCGTTCTCGATCACTTCGCGGAACGGCCACTTGGACACCCACTGCTCGCCGGCGGCGATGGGCAGGTTGATGTTGTCCATGATCTTGCGATAGCTGGCAGGATTTTCTGACCGAATAGGGTCTTCGATAAAGAAGGGTTTGAACTCTTCCAGATCCCGGCACATCTCGATGACGTGGGTCGTATCCAGCCGAGTGTGGACGTCGAAGCAAATCTCGACATCCGGCAGGGCGTTACGCACGCCGCCGATCTGCTCGACGGCCAGCTTGATCGACTCCCGCGGTTCCAGAAGGCCGTGACCGTCGGTGTCGTTGTATAGGCCGGGCAAGGTCTGCGGCTGGTGCCAGCGGACGAACTTCCAGCCGCGATCCACGTGGGCCTTGCAGTCGTCGATCAGGTCCTGGAGCGTGTTGCCGTTGACGTGCGGGTAGCAGACGACCTTGTCCCGGACGGGACCGCCAAGAAGCTTGTAGACCGGCATGTCCACAGACTTGCCCTTGATGTCCCACAGGGCGATGTCGATGGCGCTGATGGCGCAGCCGTAAACGGTGTCGGCGGGGAAGAAGTTGGCCCGGAACATCTTCTGCCAGAGTTTCTCGGTGGACCACGGGTCCTGTCCGACCACGACCTCCGACAGGTGTGCGATGGCGGTCTCGATTGCGTTGCCCCAGTTTCGTATGCCGATCTCACCGAGGCCGTAGATACCGGCGTCGGTCTCGACCTTCACCACGAAATAACCGCGTCCGTCGCCATCCTGGACCGGGAAGGACTTGATTGCGCTGACTTCCAATTGGGGCTCCTCTTGTTTTCTGTTTGTTGCGTTGCAGGGGCGGGGCTTGCTCCGCCTACCGTTCGCCTCCTCTCCCAGCGGGAGAGGGTTGGGAGCGTGCCCTTCCGTTCATCGGAAGGGTGAGGGAGAAGACCATTCAGCCACCTTCATGTTCGTGATCCCGGGCGCCTACCAGTTCGTCTGCGCTCCATCGTCCCGGTACAACTGCGGCACCCAGCCCTGCGGGTTCAACCGGTTCGCTTCGGCTGCGTCCTCGTCAAACACGATCCCGAGGCCGGGCGCGTCGTTGCAGAAGGCGTAGCCGTCTTCCCAGCCGATCTGCTGCGGGAACAGGTCCGTGGCAAAGGTGCCGGGGCGCTTCGGCATCTCCTGGACGCCGACGTTGGTCGACGCCATCGTCAGAGATACGCACGCGGCGGCGCTCACCGGGCCGAGCGGGTTGTGGGGGACGATGTCGATGTAGTGCGTCTCCGCCCAATGCGTGATCTTGAGCGCCTCGGTTAGCCCGCCGACGATGCAGAGGTCGATCCGCGCGTAGTCGATCGTCTCCTGTTCGATAACCTCACGGAAGGGCCATTTGGACGCCCACTGCTCACCGGCGGCTATCGGCAGATTGATGTTGGCAGCAATCTTGCGATAGCTGGCCGGGTTCTCTGAGCGGATCGGGTCCTCCATAAAGAAGGGTCTGAACTCCTCCAGATCCCGGCACATCTGGATCACGTGGGCCGTGTCCAGCCGCGTGTGGACGTCGAAACAGATTCCGATATCCGGGCCGACCGCGTCCCGGACGGCGCTCATCTGCTCGACGGCCAGCCGCATCGACTTCAGTGGCTCAAGTCGGCCTTCATTGCCCTGGTACTCGAGTTCGCCCTGGGTCTCGGGCTGTCCCCAGCGCACGAATTTCCAGCCCTCATCGACTACCTGTTTGCAGTTATCGACGAGACCCGCAAGGTTCTTGCCCTGTGTGTGCGGGTAGCAGACCACTTTGTCTCTTACGGGTCCGCCGAGCAGCTTGTAGACCGGCATGTCGACCGACTTGCCCTTGATGTCCCAGAGGGCGATGTCGATGGCGCTGATTGCGCACATGTACACCTTGCCGGCCGGGAAGAAGTTGCCCCTGAACATCTTCTGCCAGTGGCGCTCGGTAGACCACGGATCCTCGCCAACAAGGACATCAGACAGGTGCTTAACGGCAGACCCGATGGCATTGCCCCAGTTCCCGATTCCGACCTCGCCGATGCCGTCGATCCCGGCGTCTGTATAGACCTTGACGAAGAAGTACCGGTTCCCTTCGGCGTCGGCGACTGGGAAGGTTTTGAGTTCTGTGATCTTCATCGGGTGACTTCCTTTCTACGAGAGTGGGGCAAATCCCGCCGCAACGATGTTGCTGGCACAGGGCCTTTGATCACCCACCTTGAAACCCACACGTGCCCGAGCTTCCTATTCCCACTTGTTGAGGTTCCACACGCGAGCTGGGGCGTCCCACACCCATTCTGAGGCTCTCGAAGGGCGTGACACTCCAGCCCGTGCCTCGTCCCCTACGAGCATCCTTCGAGAACCTCAGGACACTTCTCTGCATGACGTTCCTGTCGTGGTCTCAACCATTGTTTAACTCCCAATGATTTCGCCAATCATCTTGGCCAGTATTCCCGGGCTCTCAGCCGAAGAACGGCCGGACGTCGGTGTTGAATCTGTTCAGATTCTGAACCGTCTCTTCCGTCGAATCACCGACCACGGATAGCACCATGTAATCGACTCCCGCTGCCCTGTAACTCTCGATGTCTTCGATGATTTGCGCGGGCTCGCCGGTCATCAGTCCGCGCTGCTCGCTGTGATCGTGGCCGGTGTCGGTTCCGGCCATAGTCACGCTCGTGCGTATCGAGATTCCTACCTCGGCCGGTTCCCGGCCGGCCGCGGTGCACGCCTGTTCAAGTAACGGTTTTTGCGCTGCGATCTCGTCCGGGGTCAACCGAATGCAGTGCCAGTTATCGCCATACCCCGCGGCGCGGCGCAACGCCCGTCGGGAGTTGCCACCGATCCACACCGGGACACGCGGGCGCTGGGCCGCCTGCGGGAACAGGCGCATCCCCCCTATCTTGACGTGATCTCCTGACATCGCGGGATCGGCGCTCGCCTCGGATGCGCGGAAAAGGGCGAGATGCTCGTCCGTTACGCGCCCCCGATCGTCGAATGAAGCGCCCATCGAAGCGAACTCTTCCGGCATCCAACCGGTGCCGACACCCATGATCAGACGCCCCCCGGAGAGGACGTCCAGCGTGTTCAGCATTTTTGTGTTCAGCACGGCGTTGCGGAACGGCAAGACCAGCACGCTTATTCCGAGGGCGGCGTTTTCTGTGCGACCCGCTGCGTAAGAGAGCGTCGTAACCGCTTCGAGCACATTCTGCGCATCGGGGTCGGCGAGGCCGGGACCGAACTGTTCCGGGTAACGACTGACCAGGTCGTTCGGATAAACCGTGCGGTCCGATACCCATAAAGAGTCAAAGCCGAGACGCTCGATCTCGTCGGTCATTGCCGTCACGTAACGAGCCTGGCCGTCTGCGGTGGTCGCAGGGTTTACCGACGTGGTGATAGCGATTCCGAATTTCAACTAGAAATGCTCCCAACGGACGAGGCTTTGACGCGGCCCGGCGAGTGTAGATGGGGCCTCGGAGCCGGTCAATCGAACTCAGTTCGAGATCATAGCCATCGTCACAGGGGACCTGCCTCGAGTCCCGGCGATTCCCAACCAGACTCGTAGCTGATTCGCCTTGCGTTTAGAGAGGCCTGATTCCTAGCCTCGTGGCACCGGTTGAAACACGCGCGACACGCCTGGACGGGAAAACAATGCGCCGACTGCAAGTAATACTCATCGGAGTCGCCCTGATAGCGATGGCGTTCGCCGTTGCGCCACGGACGATTTCCGCCGACGACCACGAGCCCGGAGTGAGGCTGATCGCGGTCGACCTCGGTAGTACGTCATTCAGTGAGAAAGATGCGGCGATTGCCGAGACGGCACTACGAATCCTCGTGGATTCTGCCGACGGTGGCGCGGTTGCCCTGATGCCGTATTCGGATGAGGCCGGCACCGTAACCGGCCATCCCGCAGCGAGTTCTGACCTGGATAACGCCGTATCCACGCTGGTACAGCGCGTCGCCGGACGCGTGGAGAACGGCGGCAGCGATCAGTTCGCCGCACTCGCCTCCGCTTTTGGATACCTCTCCGGCGAGAGCGCCCCCGTCGGTTCCGAGATCTTCCTTATTACGGGACGGATGCAAGACGGCTCACAGCAAGACCGTGATCGGATCATCGGGTTCGCTGACCTGTTCATCGCTGAAGGCTGGAGGATCAACGCAGTGATGCTTCCCTCTGCCACCAACCAAACACGCGAATTCCTGTCGTCGATAGTGGAGCGCGCTTCTGGACGCTGGGATGACACAGGCACGCTGTCCGGGATGGACATTTTCGCGAATAACGTGCTCGAACTGGATGGTTCCCTGGTCCTGAACATCGCCCTCCGGTCTGGCAATACGGCCGTTCAGGCGATTGAGGTGGCGCCGGAATCAACCCGGCTAAGCGTCGCCATGGTCCGCAACTCGACGCAGGCTTCGATAGATCTTTTTGATCCTCACGGTGTCCAACTGGGCGCGACCTCCAATGCAGCACGGTTTATCACCACTCCGAACCTGCTCGTGGCAACGATCAACTTCCCCGAGCCGGGAACATGGTCGCTTCGCGCCACTGGCGACGGTCTTCCGATCATGGCATCGGTCGATCTCCGAAGCCCCCTGAAACTGGAGCTTGTCGATCAGCCGCCGTTGCAGGCGGGTCAGCAATCCGTTTTGATGGCCGTGGCGACGTTGAACGGCGAACCCCTGTGGCTCCCGGGGGCCGTGGTGATGGCGACGGTTAAATCGCCGGGCGGCGCATCAGTCGTGTACAGCCTCAACGACAACGGGGAGGGTGGCGACGCTCTACTCGGCGACGGCGTCTTCTCCGTGGTGTTCCAGGCCTCACGGGACCAGGGGTTCAACGACGTTGAACTTGAGCTTGGATGGGACAACTACGGCGCCAGCATCAAAGCCGTCGATTCTTTCCAGACCGAGGTATTCCCGACACTCCGGATAGAGCCTTCAATAGGGGGAGCCATCGAAGCCGGCTTGGAGATCGTGGTCGGCACCATCGAGGTACGGGTGGGCGAATACCCGTACCCGGTAACCGCGTCCGCATTGACCGCGGTAGTCACCGGGCCCACGGGTGAAACGGTCACCGGTTCGTTGAGACCGATCGACGCGCTGGATGACGGTACCGGATGGAAATTCGAAGTCCTTGCGACGCCGAGCGAAAGCGGGCCACAGACGGTGACCGCAGAACTCAGCGCGGAGTACGTCGGCCGGAGGTTTAACGCCTCGGGCCCGACGGCGCAAACACCGGTCACGCTGAACGCCCCGGCACTTCCCGTCACGTTGAACGCCCCGGCACTTCCCGCGAGCGAATCCGCCCCTGAGATCCCCGTGACCCCCATTGAGATCGAAGACGAATCGCTTTTGATCCCGGTAATCGGCAGCGTATTAATCGGGCTGTTGATCCTGTTCGGGATCTCGCTGTTCGTGATCGCGCGGCGGCAGGTGACGCCTTACGGCTACATCTACGATGACCGTCAGCGGATCGTGCTGGACCTGTCCGCGGCCCGAAGGGGTGGGCTGAAAGGCTTGATGTCCCGGGGGGTTATCTCCTATGCAGAAGCGCCGGACCTGCCCGTGCCGGGCGCACGCATAGTGTTCAAGCGCTCAGGAGTAGAACTCAGGTACGACAACTCGGGTAACGCCACCATGCGGATCGACGGGAAACCGGCGGCCCGGGTCGTGGAACTGCGTGACGGATCACGCATCGGGTTCGCCGGCCGCTTGTTCGAGTTCAGCGCCTCGCGACGCCGGTCGTTGCCGGTCGTTTCCGCGACACCGGAACCGGCGGCGGGCTGAAGCTCACCCGGAATCGATACATAAAGAGGGCCGCCGGCAAATGCCAGCGGCCCTTTTACTTAGAACCACTAACGGGCTTCGACGAACGATTAGCTCTCGCTGATAGTGATCGACTTGATCGCCTCTCCCGGCTGCCGGGACATGCCCGGATCGCGCTCGGGGATACCCATCACGGTGTCCATGCCGTCAGTCACCTCGCCGAATACGGTGTGTGCTCCATCGAGGTGGGGCGTCGGACCAAAAGTGATGAAGAACTGGCTGCCGTTTGTGCCGGGACCGGCGTTCGCCATCGAGAGGGTTCCGGCCTTCTCATGCCTTCGGGACGGGTGGAACTCGTCCTTGAAGTTGTAACCGGGGCCGCCCGAACCTGTCCCGGTCGGATCACCGCCCTGGGCCATGAATCCCGGGATGACCCGGTGGAAAGTCACACCGTCATAAAAACCGATACGCGACAGGTTAACGAAGTTCTCGACCGTATACGGCGCCTCAGCTCCGAACAGGTTGATCACGATCTTTCCACCGCTGGCAAGTTCCATCGTTGCCGCGTAGCTCTTGCTGGTGTCCAGGGCGCCGCTCGGGGCTTTCGGGTTATCTCCGTGCTGAAGCATGTTGATCCTTTGTCGTCTGGTTAATCCGGGTTTGTTTTCTCTACGGGTATTCGTGGCTTACTAACTCTCGACGATGCGAATGGTCTTCATCGCATCCCCCGGGTTCGGATCGGTCAGCGGGTCGCGGATGCGGATGTTGTTCACCACATCCATGCCGTTAACCACTTCGCCGAACACGGCGTGGCAGGAAACTCCCGGGATGACGCACGGCTTCGGCTGATCGTTCGCTTCAAAGGCATCCAGGAACGCCGTTTCGACGAGCGTGATGAAGAACTGGCTACCGTTCGAATCAACTCCGGAGTTCGCCATCGAGATAATGCCGGGTTTGTTGTGGCGGGCTTCCAGGTGGAACTCGTCCGCAAACTTGTAGCCCGGGTCGCCGGCTCCGGTGCCTGTCGGATCACCACCCTGCGCCATGAAGTCAGGAATTACCCGGTGAAACGTCACGCCATCGTAGAAACCGGCTCTGGAAAGGCTTACGAAGTTTTCGACGATGGTCGGAACCAGGTCATCGAACAGCAGGATTTCGATCTCTCCGCCTTTTTCCAATTCAATGACGGCCGTATACGTCTTGCTGGTGTCAAGTGAACCGTCCGGAGGTTGCAGGCCCTCACCGCTGTCAGCGGGATCTACCATCGGTATCGAGACGGGCTCGGATTCGGGTTCGTCTTCGCTACTGCATGCGATCGCCCAAACGAGCGCCATGGAAAGCGCGGCGAGAAGGATCCAACGTTTCATCGTTACTCCTAGATGTTGTACGGATAGGTTCCGGGGACGCATGCAACGCTGCATACGGACTCCCGGCGTTCATTCGATCTGGCCGATTCTATGAAAGTCTAGCGTCTTGATCGCCGGCCAGAGTAGACGGAACGCACGCAGGAGGTGGGTCGAACCGGTGAGTATGGTCAGTACGAGGCAGAGCACGACTTGCTCGACCGGCTGAGCGGTGACGATGGTCAGTACATTGATCGAGATGAAGGTCATCATCAACGCCCAGAAGGCGGAATGGAATAACAAGTATCCCAGTACCAGGGCAGGCACGGACAGCAACGTGAGCAGAGGCAAGACGACCAGGGAGATTCCGGTCATCACGGCGGCCCCTTTGCCACCTCGGAATCCGATATAAACCGAAAAGTTGTGGCCCAGCATCGTCGTGAACACCCCGGCGTACATCGACCAGTCAGGAACGCCGATGAACATGGCCGTCAGCATCACAAGGGACGCTTTCCCGACATCCACGACAAACACCACGGCCGCGGCGCGTTTGCCCAGTGAACGAAGGGTATTGAGCGCCCCGACATTGCCGCTGCCCATGACGCGGATATCCCGTCCCGCCCTTCGAGTAAGTATGTGGGCGGTCGGAATCGCCCCCGCCAGATAGGCGGCAACCACGAAAGTCGCGCCGAAGATCAGGTCATCCAACAAGATGTCGCCCAAACTATGAATAATTCATACGTGTCGTAGATCGGCCTGTTCCGTCCTTATAATTGCCGCCATATGCTCAGCGAACAAACCTCCCCGGACAATTTCGAAAAAAACAGCCGTCTGGCAGGACCCGCCGGAAATGGCGCCGGTCCGCCGCCGTTGAACGATGCCGACCTGCTCGAAATGTACCGGACTATGGTACTCAGCAGGACTCTGGATCAGCGTATATGGCAAATGAATCGACAGGGCAGGGCGGCCATCGTCGCCTCGGCCCAGGGCCACGAGGCCGCCCAGGTCGGCGCTATCAGGGCGCTGGACCCAGAACGGGATCGTTTCTACATCTACTACCGCGAACTCACGACGATGCTCGCCCTCGGTATTACGCCGCTTGAGCTGCTGCTGGGTTTCCTGGCAAAGGACGGCGAACCGCTGTCAGGCGCCCGCCAGTTCCCCCTGCACGGCGCTATCGATCGCTCTCGTCGTGACATCGTGTCGTTCTCCAACGTGGTCGCGACGCAAATGCCGCAAGCCGTAGGGGTGTCCCTCGCCGACAAGATGCGAGGAGAGAAGCGCGTCACGGTGGCCTACTTCGGCGACGGCGCTTCAAGCATGGGCGAGACGCACGAGGCGATGAACTTCGCGTCGATCCATCGACTACCGATCATCTTTTTCTGCGAAAACAACAAGTACGCCATCTCCGTGCCGCTCGCGCAACAGATGAATATCGAGTCGGTAGCGACCCGCGCCGCCGGTTACGGGATTCCCGGGATTGAGGTGAACGGGTTCGATCCCGTGGCCGTTTACGAAGCCGTCGGCGCCGCCGCTAATCATGCTCTTGCCGGAGACGGCCCGACACTGGTCGAGGCCGTCGTGGAGCGGTTCCTTCCTCACACCAGCGACGATGACGACACCCTGTACAGGTCGCCAGAGGATCTGGAAGGGATTCGGGATCTCGACCCCATCCCGGCGACAGAGAAGATCCTCCGGGCGAGCGGCGTCCTGGATGATGCCATGGACGAGGAGATCAAATCGGGGGCTCAGACGACCGTCAACCAGGCAACTGAAGACGCCGAGAACGCACCCTTTCCGGAACCGCATGATTTCTACGAGCAGGTGTACGCGCCGGGCTCCCCGGGGGATCAGTCTTAATGCCCGAGATGACGGTGATCGAGGCGGTGCGTGAGGCGCTCCGTGAAGAGATGGAGCGCGACACAACGGTCTTCACTATGGGCGAGGACATCGGAGCACGCGGCGGGGTGTTCCTTGCGACCGAGGGCTTTATCGACCAGTTCGGCGCGGGCCGGGTGATCGACACGCCGCTGGCAGAGGCATCGATCGGTGGCATCGCGCTGGGCGCGGCGGTCAACGGGATGCGACCGGTTGCAGAGATCGAGTTCGGCGATTTCATATGGCCTGCCGTCAACCAGATCATCGGCGAGGCGGCGCGGGTCCGTTACGGCACACAGGGGCGGCGCACCGCTCCCATGGTGCTGCGTGTTCCCTACGGAGGCGGCGTACGCGGAGGGTTGTTTCACTCGCAATCCATAGAGGTGGCATTCGCCCACCAGCCCGGGTTAAAGGTAATAGCGCCCGCTACTCCCTACGACGCCAAGGGCCTCCTCAAGTCAGCTATCCGTGATGACGATCCGGTGATTTTCTTCGAGCACAAGCGGACCTACCGTCTCGTCAAGGGCGACGTTCCGGACGGCGACTACACAATCCCGATAGGGCAGGCCGACGTGAAACGAACCGGATCTGACATGACCATCGTCAGTTACGGGCTTGTTCTCCACTACTGCCTCGAGGCGGCGGCCACACTCGCTGAGGAGGGGATAGACGTGGAGGTAGTTGATTTGCGGACGCTGCGTCCACTGGACACCGGTACGGTCCTCGAATCCGTACGAAAGACCAGCAAGGCGATGGTCGTCCATGAAGATACAAAGGCCGGCGGTATCGGAGGTGAGATCGCTGCCGTCATAGCAGAAGAGGCGTTTGAGGACCTGGACGCCCCGGTGAAGCGCCTCGCAGGTCCCGAGGTCCCGGCCATGCCGTTCTCGCCTTTGCTGGAAGCTGAATTCATGCCGTCGGCCGAGAAGATAGCGACAGCAATCAGGGAACTGGCGGCGTACTGATGGCCCTTATTGGAATCGAGCTCCCGCAAGTAGGCGAGTCCGTCACCGAGGCCGTTATCGGTAAATGGCTGAAGCAACCCGGAGAGACGGTGGAGAAGTTCGACGCCCTGGTCGAAGTCGTGACCGACAAGGTAAGCATGGAGTTCCCGGCGCCACACACCGGTACCTTGAAATCGATCATCGCCGAAGAGGGTGAAACGGTCCCGATGGGCGCCGTGATCGCCGAAATGGATGTCGATGACGCGATCGCGCAGGCTGCGGTGGAGGCATCCGAGAAACAGGCCGAAGCTCCTGCGCCAAACCTTGTCGGCACACTGATACAGGGGGCAAACGTCGGACCTACCGGGGGGACGTTCCGGGACACGGCGCTCGATGATCAGCTTGCGGAACGGGCTCCGGCCGCCTCGATGGCCTCCGCCAGCCCGCCGGTGACTCAGACGATGGCAGGCCGGAGTTACTCCCCGGTTGTTTCCCGGCTGGCCGCGGCGAACGGGATCGACCTCTCGACCGTCACGGGGACTGGTCGGGGCGGACGTGTGACAAAACAGGACGTGCAGGCGGCAATCGATGCCGGACCGGAGAGCGCGCCTGCGCCTGCGACTACACCGGTCGTCCACGAAGGGCCTTTGGGCGAAGACCGGGTTATCGAGCCTTCCCCGATACGACGCATGATCGCCGACCACATGGTGCGGAGCGTCAACGAAATCCCGCACGCATGGAGCACGATCGAAGTCGATATGACGGGACTGGTTGCTTGCCGCACGGCGCAAAGAGAGACTTTCCGGGAGCGACACGGCGTTGATCTGACCTTCCTGGCTTTCACTGCTTACGCCGCGAGCCACGCGCTCCGGGACAACCCGCTGGTCAACTCAAGCTGGGAAGACGGGAAAATCAGGCTCAAAGGGCGCGTGAACCTGGGGCTGGCCGTCGCCGCGCCCGACGGGCTTGTCGTGCCGGTGATCCATGACGCCGATCGGGAAGGAATATCCGGGTTGGCGAAACGAATCGCACCGCTTGTCGAACGCGCACGCTCTGGCTCTCTGGCACTGGATGACGTACAGGGCGGAACCTTTACGCTGAACAACACGGGCACACTGGGGTCCGTACTCGGCGGGGCGATCATCAACCACCCGCAGGCCGCCATCGTGACGACAGAATCGATCGTAAAGCGACCGGTCGTAATCTCCGGGCCACAGGGTGATGCCATCGCCATCAGGTCGATGATGAACATATGCCTGTCGTTCGATCACAGGATCATCGATGGCGCTGAAGCGTCCGCGTTCATGCAGAACTTCAAGCGCGGCCTCGAAGCGTGGAACACCGATTCGGAGCTCAATTAGGCCGGGCGTTGCCCCGCGAGCGTTGAGGTGACCGGCACTATGCAGATCCGCTGGCTCGGCACTCAGCTTTATGACGACGCTGTGGCGCTCCAGCGAGAGTTACTAGAATCACGGGTAACCGGCGACATCCCGGACACGCTCCTTCTGCTTGAACACTCGCACGTCATTACCCTGGGTCGTCGGACGCTGGAATCGCACGTCATTTCCGATGCCGAAACACTGGCCGCTGCCGGGGTGGAGGTGAAAGAGAGCGACCGGGGCGGCGAGGCGACCTACCACGGCCCGGGCCAGCTTGTGGCGTACCCGATCGCGAACTTGCGTGCCCTGGGCCTGGGACCGGTCAGTTATGTAGCCGCGCTGGAGCAGGCGATTATCGATACCCTCGGCGTTTACCTGGTGGACGCGCATCGCGTATCGGGACGGACCGGTATCTGGGTAGCCGGCGATGGCAAAAATCCCGGTGAAAGCAACAACCCGGCCGGCCGGAAGATAGCCGCCATCGGCGTACGGATCAGCCGCGGCGTGTCGATGCACGGCGTCGCTTTGAATGTGTCGCCGGACCTGTCGATGTACGACCACATCGTGCCTTGCGGGATGCCCGGGCTCGATGTCACATCGATAGAGGCCGAGCAGGGCGCAGCGCCGCCGGTGAAGATCGTGGGCGAACAGTTGGCGGAGAAACTGGCGGACGCGCTGGGCTTTCAGCTCGAGGAGAATCAGGAAGCCCATCGCTGAACTCGCGCCCGGGAACGCTTCTACTCAGGCCAGGAGCGTGACTCGATGTACCTGTGCGCCGCAATGGCCGCCGTTGCGCCGTCTCCTGCTGAAGTAACAAGCTGTCGGGCGGAGCCGGTCCGGATATCTCCAACGGCGTACAGGCCGGGGGCTTCCGTGCTCATAGATACGTCCGTTTCCACGTGGCCGCCAGCGTCCAGAGAAACGAAGCTGGACAGGTAGGAGGAACGCGGGTCTGTGCCCACGAATATGAACACTCCGGCAACATCTACAGTTGTTTCCTGGTCAGTTGCGGCGTCTTTCACGCTTACGCCGTTCACCCCGGCGTCGCCCCCGAGTATCGCCCTGACGGTCTGACCAAAACGGATCTCGATCTTGGCGTTGTCTCGAACCCGTTGTTGGAGGTGCGCCTGGCCGGTGAACTCGTCACCCCGTACCAGCATGGTCACCTTCGATACAAAGCTCGTCAGCGATATCGCCTCATCAAGAGCGCTGTCACCGCCGCCCACAACGGCCACGGTCTCGTCAAGGAAGAACGCTCCATCGCAAGTAGCGCAGTTGGAGACGCCGCGTCCCCTGAACTCCTCTTCGCCATCCACTCCCAGGTTTGTGAAGTCCGATCCGGTGGCCGCGATCACCGCCCTGGCCCTGAAGGTGCCTTCGGGCGTGGAAAGCGAGAGGTAGGGCTCTTCGGAATCCAGTGATTCGACCTCGGTGAACATGCGCACTTCGGCGCCGGCGGCCGAGGCCTGCCGCTCGATCAACGGCGCTAGATCGGCGCCGAGTAGACCGTCCGGGAAGCCCGGGAAGTTCTCGATCTTCTCGGCGTTGATGATCTGCCCGCCGGGCATCATCCCTTCCAACACCACCGTTTTAAGGCCAAGGCGAGCGCCGTACATGGCGGCGGTCAATCCGCCGGCTCCGGCGCCGATCACAACGAGATCGAATGGCTCTGCCTGCTCAGTCAATTGTGATTCTTCTCCCAACGTCGGTTGCAATGTCGTTTCGGCGCCAAGAATTAACGGGCCATTACGTTCTCGAATAACCGCCCCGAACGAGACCCTAGATCATTCCCTGTTCCCGTACTTGCTTCAAGGACGTCTCAAACGCTTCCAGCGTCCTGGCGATGTCCTTGTCCGTGTGGACCGCCATCGTCAGGAAACGACGGCCGTTGTCCACACCGTTGTTGAACATCGCCATCTTGAACTCGTGGTCGGCATCTGAGCTGATTGGCGTCCCGGACGGTGTTCCCTGGATGATGCCCCATTCATCGACCTCGGCATCGATTCCGATACGTGTGTGGATCATCGAGCCGATTCCGTAGGCGTGCCCGGGAATCTCCACCCGACCGAATACCTCGTTGATTCCCGCCTTGAGCTTCTGGCCGACGGCGTCAGCCTTTTCGTTTACGTCGCCGTTCGCCACCATTTCCAGCGCAGCTATCCCGGCGACGGCCGAAAGCGGATTGCCGTTAAACGTTCCCTGGTGAAGCATCTGCCCGCGCTCGATGGTGTTCAGGATGTCCGCCTTGCCCGCTACGGCGCCGCCCGGAAGCCCGCCGCCGAGGATCTTGGCGAGCGTGCAGAGGTCCGGCGTGATGCCCCACAACTCCTGCGTCCCGCCCCGCGAAGCGCGGAAACCGGTCACGACCTCGTCAAGGATGAAAACGACATCATGCTTCGTGGTCACGTCCCGAATGCCCTGCAGGAAATCAGGGTGGATAGGCGTGCTGCCCATGTGGGCGCCGGTCGATTCGATGATGACGGCGGCGACATCGTTGGCCTCGATTGCCGCCTCCACCGCTCCGATGTCGCCGGGCTGGAGCACGACCATCGTGTCCAGGGTTTCCGAGGGGATTCCGTCCATCCCGGTCGTGTTGCCGGCGTTTGCGTAGTCAGACCAGCCGTGGAAGTGGTCAAAGAACTTGATGATCTTCGTCCGGCCTGTGTAGGCCCGTGCCATCCGCATCGCCATCATCACGGCCTCAGTGCCCGACGACGTGAAACGGACCTTCTCAGCACAGGGGATGAGCTCCTTCACGAGGTCGGCCCATCGAATCTCGAGATCGGACGATGCGCTCAGGTGCGTTCCGAGGGCCATGCGGTCCTGGACAGCCTTCACGATGACGGGGTGGGCCTGGCCCAGGATCATCGAACCGTGGCCGGTGTTGTACTCGACGTACTCGTTGCCGTCGACATCCCATTTTCGGCCGGCCGAGCCGTGGGTCATGTGGACGGGGAACGGAGTCATATTGCGGGCCTCATGCGTGACGCCCTTCGGGAAGTTCAGCTTCGCCCGTTCATACAGCTCCGCCGATTTCGGGTGCAACTCGTAGTAGCGGTCCTCGATTGCGGTCCGAGCCATTGGTCAGGCCTCCGTGTTTGCGTTGCGTATGTGAGAGCGTGGTCGCGACGAACCCTCTTTCAGGCTCGTTGACGAGCCATTTCCAGAGTCGATTCGCTGCTATTCTATGCGCTCATTTCCCTGTGTAGCCGCGCACCTCGCGCAGCCCGGCCATTTGGCGGCCTGTGACCGTAATAAATCAGGTGGTATCCGTGCCAGAGAGTTTCATCACACACCTCGAGTGCAGCAACTGTGGACAAAATTACGAACACACTGACCCGATGCGCACCTGCACATCATGCGAAAAAGTGCTGTTCGCCCGGTATGACCTGGATAGAGCGTCGGGCGCGAAGGCCCGGTTGCAGGACCGAGACCCGAACATGTGGCGCTACCGCGAAGTGATGCCGGTCAGGGACGAGACCAACATCATCACACTGGGCGAAGGCATGACGCCGATCATCGACGCGCAACGCCTCGCGGCAGAGGTCGGCTCACCGGGGTTGCTCCTGAAAGACGAAGGTGTCTGCCCAACAGGGTCCTTCAAGGCTCGTGGCCTCTCGGCGGCCGTGTCCAAGGCCAAAGAACTTGGCCTCATGAAACTCACCATGCCATCCGCGGGCAACGCCGCCGGAGCGATGGCCGCGTACGCAGCTGCGGGCGGACTGGAAGCTAACGTGTTCATGCCGAAGGATGCTCCGTCCGCCAATCAGGTCGAGTGCCTGGCGTACGGCGCAAACCTGACGCTGGTGGACGGCTTCATCAACGACGCCGGTCGGATATCCGGGGAAGCGGCGGCGGAGCGCGGACTGTTCGACGTCTCGACCCTGAAGGAGCCTTACAGGGCCGAGGGCAAAAAAACGATGGGGTACGAGATCGCGGAGCAACTGGGATGGGAGCTCCCGGACGTGATCGTGTACCCGACAGGCGGCGGCACGGGGATCGTCGGCATGTGGAAAGCGTTCGACGAGATGGAGCGCATGGGGTGGATCGGATCAGAACGGCCACGCATGGTAGTGGTGCAGGCGGAAGGGTGCGCTCCATTGGTGAAGGCGTATGAAGCCGGCGAGCGTCACGCCGAGTTGTTCCCGAACCCGCACACGCTGGCGGCAGGTATGCGAGTCCCGGTGGCGATAGGCGATTACCTGGTCCTGGATGCCGTTCGCGAAAGCGACGGCACGGCACTGACCGTCACCGATGACGAGATGGTTCGCGGCGTGAGCGACCTGTCTTCTTACGAGGGGATGTTCGCCGCGCCGGAGGGCGGGGCCCTTGTTGCAGCACTCCGGAAGCTGTTGGATGACGGAGCGGTGAGCCGGGACGAACGCGTGTTGTTTCTTGTGACCGGCTCGGGCTTGAAGTACCTGGACGTGCTCACTCCGGCGCTCGCCGCTCTACGCTAGCTCGACGCTCGTAGTACCCTAGCGCCGCCGCTAGTTGCCGGTGGGTTCATCACGAGGAAGTCACACGCATGGTCGATACCGCCAATCGCGCTCCAGCAATTGGGACCGCTTATCCGAAGATCGATGGGATCGACAAGGTAACCGGGCGAGCTCGTTTCGGGGCGGACATCCATCTGCCCGGCATGCTCCACGGCAAGATCCTGCGTAGTCCGCACGCGCACGCACGGGTCCTCAGTATCGACACTTCAGCCGCGGAAGCCCTGGACGGTGTTGGCGCTGTGCTCACCGGGGCCGACTTCCCTTTGCTGCCGGCCGGTACGGCGGTACGGATCGGGGCCATGAGCCTGGACCTGTATCGAATCAGCAGGGCGGTTATCGCTCGCGACAAAGTCCACTTTGAGGGCCACCCGGTGGCGGCGGTGGCGGCCACCTCGCCCCATTTAGCGGCGCAGGCGCTTGACCTGATCAAGGTCGAATACGAAGTCCTGCCGCACGTGCTGGACGAGGTCGAGTCGATGGCCCCGGACGCGCCGGTTCTTCACGACGATCTTTTCACCGCGGGTCTTGGCGAAACCCCGAACACCCCCTCGAACGTCGCCCTCCATCTTGAGATGGGCCGTGGAGACGTCGACCAGGGTTTCACCGACGCCGATATCGTAATCGAGCACAGCTTCACAACCGAAGCCGTGCACCAGGGTTACATTGAGCCCGAGGCCGAGACGGCATGGTGGCGTCCCGACAGGCTCACAGTCTGGGCGGACACCCAGGGCATTTTCGGCCTCAGGGCACAACTGTCCGCGTTCCTGGGAGTGCCACTCAGCTTCTTGAAAGTCATCCCGATGGAAGTCGGTGGCGGGTTTGGCGCCAAGAGCGCCCTTCGGCTGTCCCCCATCTCATCAGGGCTATCCCGAAAGAGCGGACGCCCCGTGCGCACAGTGCTGAGCCGGGACGAAGTCCTTCGTGCCACCGGGCCGGGGGTCAAGACCACTACCGCAGTCAAAGTGGGCGCCAGGAAAGACGGCGCTATAACCGCCATCGACGCTCGAATGGTTTACAACGCGGGCGCCTTCCCCGGCTCGCCGCTTGCCGGCGGCACACTGGTCGGGTTCAGTCCGTACCAGACACCGAACCTGCGGATCATCGGGTACGACGTCGTAACGAACCGGCCCAAGGGCGCGTCATATCGCGCGCCGGGCGGTCCGCCGATAACGTTCGCTGTCGAGTCGGTAATGGATGAGATCGCCGAAAAACTCGGCATGGACCGTATCGCATTCCGACAGAAGAACGCGTCCAAAACCGGTGACCGCGGCCCGAACGATCTCACGTTCAACCGCATTGGTTTTGAGATCGTCCTTGAGTCTGCCAGAGCGCACAGTGCATGGACATCAGATCTTCCAGCGGCCAAAGCCGGGGGCAAAGTAGGGCGTGGACTTGGAGTTGGCTACTGGCGCGGTGGAACCAACACCTCCAGTTGTTCGTTGACAGTCCAGGCGGACGGCTCGATCTCCGTCGTAATCGGCTCGGTTGATTTGAGTGGGGCGCGTACTGCGTTCGCCCAGATAACCTCCGATGAGTTCGAGATACCGACCAGTAACGTTTTCGTCGAGATGGGTGACACGGATACGGTCGGATATACAGATGGGTCGGGCGGCAGCCGGGTGACATATGTAACAGGCGCCGCGGTCCACAACGCTTGCAGGAGCGCACTGGAAGTTCTCCGAGTCCGCGCCGCTGCTTCGCTTGATGTAACCCCGGACGTGGTCGACTACGCACAGGGCGTCTTCTCGGCCCGTGACATACAGGATCGCCAGGTGTCCCTGTTAGAACTGGCGCAGGCAAGCGTGCGAGGCGCGGGCGTTATCAGCGTCACCGGAACCGCTTCAGGCATGGAACCGGCCCCGGCGTTCACGGCCCACGTGGCAGACGTCGAGGTCGATGAAGACACCGGGAAGGTCCAGATCCTCAATTACACCGTGTTTGAGGATGTCGGCAGGGTCATAAACAGGACCGGAGTTGAAGGTCAGATCCAGGGCGGTGTAGCGCAGGGAATCGGATGGGCGCTCCACGAGGAGTACGTCTTCGACAAGGACGGCCGGATGACCAATCCGAGCTTCCTGGACTACCGTATGCCGACGGCCCTGGACCTGCCTCGGATCAAGGTCGAGACCGTCGAGGTTCCGGCATCAGATGGACCCTACGGAGTCAGGGGTGTTGGCGAAGTTCCGATAGTGCCGCCGCCCGGCACCCTGGCGAACGCCATCTACGATGCCATTGGCGTGAGGATGGACCGCCTGCCGATGAGTCCCCAGAACGTGTTCACAGTGAGCCATGCCTCGGAGAGAACCCGTTGGCTCTCGATGGACGATGCGCAGACCGGTGGCTCAACAACTGTAGCCGGGGTCGACATCCCGAACGACGAGTGACCGGACCACCACGGCATCACTGCACCATAGCAACCGCAACTAACGAATATCCGGACAACCAGCCGGGAGGCGTCATGGAAAAGAGAGTCGGCTTCGAGGAGCTCTGCCCCACGTCGTTCCTGGACCGAAGCGCGTCCGTTTACCCGGACAAGGCCGCCGTCGTATATGGGGACACCAGCTACACATACTCCGAGTTCGCCGAGAGAGTGCGCCGACTGGCCGCGGCGTTGTCTAACGTGGGGGTCGGATACGGCGACAAGGTCGCATTCCTTGTGCCAAACGTCCCGGCGATGCTGGAAGGTCATTACGGCCCGATGCGGCTCGGCGCGGTGCTTGTGGCAATCAACATCCGGCTTTCGGCCCGTGAAATTTCGTACATCCTGAACCACTCCGGGGCGAAGGTACTCGTATTTGACTCCGAGTACGCGCCGATCATCAGGGATCTCAAAGACGAAGTCCCCGGGGTGACGACCTTTGTCCAGTCAGTCGATACCTTCCCGCGTGCAGACGACATCGTGGGACCCGATTACGAAGAGTTCCTGGCAGCGGCGCCGGACGCAGATCCGTCTGTGAGACTCACTTCCGAATTGGACTCGGTCGCTATCGACTACACCTCCGGCACAACGGGAATGCCCAAGGGTGTTGAGTACAGCGGACGCGGCGCATATCTTTCGGCGCTCGGCGAGGCGCTCGAAATGGGGATCAACTGGCGCAGTGTCTATCTGTGGACACTTCCGATGTTCCACTGCAACGGCTGGTGCTTCACCTGGGCGGTTACCGCGGTCGGGGGCACACACGTTTGTCTGCGACGAATCGACGCCGGAGATGTATATGACCTCGTTTCCGGCCAGGGCGTGAGCCACATGTGCGCCGCTCCGACGGTGCTTACAGCACTCTACTCATCGCCACTCGCCGGCGAAGGCAAACTGGCCGATGTCCGGATCATGACGGCGGGGGCGCCACCCGCGCCGCAGGTGATCCGGTCGATCGAGGACATGGGCGCCGTGATCGTCCACACTTATGGACTGACGGAAACATACGGCCCGGTAACCGTCTCCGCAGAGCAACCGGCATGGGATTCTCTGGACATTCACGAACGGGCAAGTCTCAAGTCCCGACAGGGCGTCCCCTTTATCCTCGCCGAGCCCGGGTTGCGAGTGGTAGACGAGAACATGAATGACGTTCCGCGTGATGCTGAGACGATGGGCGAGGTGGTGATGCGCGGGAACATGGTGATGTCGGGTTACTACAACGATCCCGAGGCAACGGATAAAGCGTTCGCTGGCGGATGGTTCCACTCCGGCGACCTGGGCGTGTGGCACGAGGACGGATACGTCGAGCTACGGGACCGCGCCAAGGACGTCATCATCTCCGGCGGAGAGAATATCTCCTCCCAGGAGGTGGAGAAAGTGATCATGGAGCATCCTTCCGTCATGGAGGTCTGCATCGTCGGCGTGCCAGACGAACGATGGGGAGAGGTACCGAAGGCGTTTGTCGTCAAGAACGACGGAGCGGACGCCTCCGCTGAAGAGATAATTGAGTTCTGCCGTGAACGGATAGCGCACTTCAAAGCGCCCAAACACGTTGAGTTTGGCGAGCTTCCGAAAACGGCTACAGGCAAGATCCAGAAGTTTGTTCTTCGAGACAAGGAGTGGGCCGGACATGACAGGCGCATCAACTGAGGCGCAGGACCTGGTCCTGGACGAAATCCAGGACGGTATCTCCGTCCTCACATTGAACAACCCCCGGCGGCGAAACGCGGTTTCGTCGCAACTTCTCGCCAGGCTGAAAGAGGAACTGGACGCCGTGGCGGTGAACGACGAAGTGAGGGTGGTCATCATCCGCGCGGAAGGCCCGGTGTACAGCTCCGGTCATGATTTGAAAGAGTTGCTCGAAGGCGATGAGGCGAACAACGCACATGTATTCGGGATGGCGACGGTCGTCATGGAGGCGATTCGTTTGCTCCCACAGCCAGTCATCGCCGAAGTTGGAGGCCTGGCCACGGCGGCGGGTTGCCAGCTTGTCGCTTCTTGTGACATGGCGGTCGCGTCTGAAGAAGCGCGATTTGCCACACCGGGTGTGCGGAACGGCCTTTTTTGCATTACGCCGGGCGTTGCGCTGGCGCGTGCCGTTCCGCAGAAAAAGGCAATGGAGATGTTGCTTACGGGAATGCCGATCTCGGCCGATGAGGCGCTCCAGTTCGGCCTGGTGAGTCGTGTGGTCCCTGCGGACGAGTTACATGAGCGCACGATGGAGCTGGCGCAGCACGTTTCGGCCGCCAGTTCCTACACGCTGGCGATCGGCAAACGCTCGTTTTACGCCCAGATCGGCCTCGATTATGGGCCCGCGTACGAGGTAGCCGAAAAGCTGATGACCGAGAACATGCAGGCCCACGACGCCCACGAGGGGATCGACGCGTTCCTCACGAAGCGTGACCCGGAGTGGAAAGGCCGCTAGATGAGCAGCCCGGTCTCCTGCGGAGAGCCCGTCTGGACCTAAACCGTGTGGCTGCCCTGGCTGATCGATTCGCTCAGGCGCGTGTATTCGTTGGCGAGCATTCCGAGGATCACGGAGTTATGGCGTGCGCCATCGTGCGGGCGACTCTGCCTCAGTGTTCCCTCGTGTATGAAGCCAAGATGCTCAAACATGTCACGGGCGTGGGTGTTGTATTCCGGAACATCGACCCACGCACGAAACAGTCCCAGGTTCCGAAAGATGTGATCCAGACAGGCGATCACCGTGGCCGTTCCATAGCCGCGATGTTGCAGCTCTTTTCGGCCTATCAAGACCGATAACTGGGCGTCGCCGAGCGCCTCGTCTATCGCCAGTTGCGCCTCGCCAATGTGCTCGCCGGACGCCGTGCGCACAGACATGATCGAACGATGCGGCTCATGGTGAGGATCGTTGAAAACCTCTTCCCATTCTGCCTCGGTGGCGTCGATCATCTTCTTCGGTTCGTATCCGAGGTGGGCCGGTTCGCCATAGGTATATCGCCCGAACCACATCTCGGAGATTTCGGGATCTTCGAGCCATTCGGCGATTCGCGCCACGTCCTCGCGGGTGACTTCTGCAAGAACAACTTCGGATCGCATGGGCGCCTCCTCGTGAATGGGGGGGTGCGGTTCGTCGGGTGATTATAAGGTACGTGGGTACTCCCGTTTGGCGACGATGTCTGGCATTGGTTCCGAACGGGAGTTAATTTGACATAGCCGTGAACCCTCACTAGGTTGTTTGTTGCAGACCAGTTGACTAGCGTAATCGGGAGAGAGTCCTTATGGCTGAAGGTAAAGTACAGGCGGAGATCACTTACTGCGTTCCTTGAGGCCACCACAACGTGGCTACCTGGATGGCAGCCGAATTTTTCCAGGCCGTTGGACCGGACGTGGCCGTGACGGTCACACCCGCGGGCGGCGGCGTGTTCAAGATCGTCAACCGCACCGTGCCGGAGGCTCTGGAACGCCTGGGGTATTCCCCGGAGCAGATCTCCGAAACGGTTGAGTATATCGACCAGAACGACATGATCGAGGGCGCGCCGCACGTGAAGGAAGAGCATCTGGC
>JASLLE010000035.1 GCA_030747175.1 Dehalococcoidia bacterium
AGGCATGTCATCCCCCTTCTGGAAACGTCCAGTCTCTAATTTATTGACTGGTACCGTCTGAGGGGGGCAGGTCAGGGCATCACTATCTTTGGCATGCGGGACGCGTTCCCGAACGCGGAAGACGCCTACCGATGGGAAAAAGCGGCGCTGATGGTGATTCCGTTCAGCGCGATAGTCTTCCTCCACTTCGTGCGGGAGTTCACGGACCGGAAGTCCTTCCGCGGGCTGATCTCGGGGTTCTACGTGGCCGGAGTGGTATCGGCGGCGCTGGCGTTAACCGGCCAGGTTTCGCCGGGGATGATAGATAAGTTTTACGGGTTTGCTCCGGAGATCGGTTGGGCGATGCCGATTTTCCTTCTGATCTCCTACGTCCCGGTTTTCGCGTCGATCTTCATGTTGTCCGGCGCGATCAGTTCCGCAACCGAATCGCCGTACAGATCTCAGTTGCGGCTGCTGAGGTTCGGAGCCGTCATAGCTGCGCTCGGCGGCGCATCGGATCTGATCCCATCGGTAGGCCTGAACATCTATCCGCTCGGGATAATCGGCAATATAGCGTTCGGCGGAGTCACCACGTATGCCCTTACACACCACAGTTTGATGGACCTGAGACTCCTGCTCAGGCACGGGATGGTTTATACCATCTTGAGTTCCGTCATATTCGCCGTGTATGGCGCCACATTTGGCCTGGTGTGGCTCTTCGCCCGCAACCTGAGTACGACGGCCGGCATTATCACCGCTGTCGCTACGGTAATAGTCGTCTCCGTGCTGGTACAGCCGGTGCTTGGACGGCTGCAACGAGTCATCGACAAGGTCTTCTTCCGCGAGCGCTATGACAGGCTTGTGTCACTGCTGGAGTTGAGTGAGACCACGCGCGATATCTCGGAGTTCAAGCCCCTGGCCAACGGACTCATCGGCGTTGTCCGGAGAACGATGCAGGCGGACTGGGTGGCGATGATTCTTCCGGACCAGACGGGGGACGAGTTCGTGTCGATGGCTGATTCGCGACCGTCCGCCTCAGAAATATGTGTCACCAGGGGAAGTACGCTGGCCACGTGGTTCACACGGAACCAGATACCCCTTCGCGGTGTGGACGTAGACACCGATCCGTATCTACAAGCGATGAGCGACGCGGAGCGTACGGCGCTGCATGAAAGCAACGCGAACCTGTTGGTGCCGATGCTGGCCAAGGGAGAGCTGACGGGAATCGTCGCGCTGGGACCGAAGGTGGCCGGCGAGGATTACACCGAGGACGATATCTCTTTCCTCTCATCCGTCGCCGATCAATCAGCGATGGTGATCGAAAACTCTCGCATGTACTCCGTGGAGATGGAGAGGCTTGACGAACTGGAGCGGCTGGACTCGCTCAAGTCCAACCTGCTACTCACCGTGTCGCATGAACTCAAATCTCCGCTCACGGCGATCAAGACCGCGGCAGACCTCCTGGATGCGACCGAGCCGCAGCCCGAAACGCCGCCGGAGGAAGGCGCCCGGCCGAGCCCGCGGGGAAGACTGCTCAGGACGCTAAAAAGCGGGGTCGACCGGCTTGAACGCCTGACACAGGAGTCTCTTGACTACGCGGCGATGCAGAGCGCCAACCTTGAGCTGAACATGGTCGCGATGGATCTCGATGAGATCGTAGAAGAGGCATCAGGCCTGCTCGCCCCGGCGATGCGGTCCCGAAACCAGAAGTTCGCGCTGAATGTCGCAGACGACGCCTCGAAGGTGACGGCAGACCCGGCGCGCGTAGAACGTATCGTTACGAATCTCCTGAGCAATGCTCACAAGTTCACGCCGGCCGGAGGCTCGATAACGGTGGATATCTTCAGCGAGGATGAGGCGAGAATTATCCGAATATCCGATACCGGCGAAGGCATCCCGTCAGAAGAACAGGAATTAGTGTTCTCCCCCTACTATCGCAGCGCCAACGCCGACGGGCGCCAGCACGGGGGCACCGGTCTGGGCTTGAGCATCGCTCGTTACCTGGCGGAGCTACATGGCGGGGCGCTTGATCTTGAAAGCGAAGTGGGCGCGGGTAGCGTATTTACACTGCGACTGCCGGTATCGGCGGGGGAGCCGATCAACACGCCAGAGCGGACCGATGTGAGCGCGTCTTTCCGTACCGTCCAGTCGATAGGCGACTAGAAGACAGCGCCTGGATCTGGATATCCTGGAGTACCGGGTCCGGATGCTACGATTGCCGGCGTGTTGGTCGATGTCGGCCACTCAATTCCCTTGTGCAGGCGGAGGACTATGGGCAAGACCTACTGGTTGCTCTCCTCGACCGAAGAAAACTTCCGGGCCACGCGTGACCTGGATTTCAGTCTTCAGGGTGTAGATACGCGACAACGCCGGAAGGCGGTGCGTATGGCCGAAGACGACCGCATGATTTTCTACATATCTAACCGGCAGGCGTTTGCGGCGTCCACCACGCTCACTTCCAACCACTTTGAAGACCACGAGCGCATCTGGAAAACGCACCGGGAGTCGGAAGACTTTCCGCACCGCGTAAAGATGCGAGCCGACGTGGTGGTAGAAGAAGAGAAATGGGTCGACGCCAGGCAGATCGGGCCCCGGCTTGAGTACGTCCGAAAATGGCCGCCGGAGATGTGGCCGCTGGCCCTGGTCGGCACGCTTCATATCATCCCCCAGCGGGACTTCACGATGCTGGAAGGGGAGTTGAAACGCGTCGTGGCGGACAAGCCGGTTCGACGCCGTGGCCGGGGACGCCGCGGCAGGCGCGGGCGCCGGAACCGGGGTGCGCCAGGCCAGCGAGCCTCGGCCGCGTCACGGGAGTAAATGGCAAGCGAATACAACTACAACCCGCGCCGGAACGCGCGTCCGCCAGGCACGCGAACCAGATAATTGCCTCATTGGGGTCTAGTCCCGGTAACCGGACTCCGTCAGGCTGGACTTGATAGGGTCGTGCGGACCCTGCCCGAAGTTGTCGTCGTAGAGTTCGGATAGCCGTGACTGCTCGTCGTCCGGTACGTCAGCGAGATCTGCCGCCGCGAGGAACTCATCGAGCTGCTCCGTGCCGGTCATGGTAGGAAGGACCGACGCGACGATTTCCGGTTTCAGCACGAACTGGATAGCGATTTGCGCGACAGTGCCGTCGTTGTCTTCGAACAGGAACTGGATTTCGTCCAGCTTGTTGAGGCCCTTTTCCAGCCACTGTTTTTTCCGGTAAGTTCGATGGTCGTCAGGATCGAACACGATCGGCGTGTCGCGCGTGTAGGTACCGTCGAGCAATCCCGAGGCGTGTGGCACACGGCTGATCACGCCGATGCCCTCTTCTCCGGCGACCTCGATGAAACGGCGGCCTGGCTCCTGCTCGAAGACGTTGTAGATGATCTGCGCCGGGACGCGGCGTTGCTGGATCGTGTATTCGCCCTCTTCGACCCATCCGATGTCCGGCCCGACGGCGATGCCGTAGTGCCGGATCTTTCCGGCCTTCACCAGTCCGTCAAGGGTGTCGAACAGATCGTCACTCTCTATCGCCGAGAGCCGGGCGTTATGAGCCTGGTAGAAGTCGATGTAGTCGGTGCCAAGCCGCTTGAGCGAGCGGTTGCACGCCTCCACCACGAACTCCGGTTCCCAGTTTTGCGGCCGCTCCCTGTGACCCTCACGGGGCGCGTCCAGGTCGTAGCCGAATTTGGTGCCGATTACGATCTCCTGGCGATGGGCGGACAGCGCATCTCTCAGGATCTCTTCGCCGTAGCCCTCGCCGTAAGTGTCGGCGGTGTCGAAGAACGTGACGCCGAGATTGAAAGCCCGGTTTAACAGGTCTTCCCCGGCATCCTTATCGACGGGCCCCCACCAGCCGGTGGATATGCTCCATACGCCGAAGCCGATGGTCGATAGATCAAGGTCCGTTCCGGCGAGAGTCCGGTATTTCAACGATGGGCCTTTCTCGGCCTTTTCTGGCCTCTGGATTTGAACGCTGCGGGATGGGGTTGTCTGATTGGTTTCAGGCGGTGGCGCGGGTCGGTGCGAGGACGGCCTTGATTTCCGACACTTGCGCCGCGTAATCGACATCCGAGAGTGCCGGTGTCATCTCCCCGAGCGGGACCTCGGAATCAAGGTCCACCCACGATGTACAACCGCTGTATTCCGGGAGTACCGGCATGGTTACCGGCTTTTCGATCGAGAAGCAGCGCATGAGGACGGCGTTGAGCGGGTGGAGGGGCTTCCAGTGAGCGCGTTTCAGGGCGAATCCGGGCGCCCAGATGTGGAAGGGCTCAAGCCCCGGGATCACGGACTCCGGGGATTCCAGTTCGACCACGTCCGTGACTTCTGCGTAAACGCTAAACGTCACCTCAGACGAAACGGGCTGATGCTCCGATGGGCGTGGAGCGTCCGGCTCAAGCGTCAACCGGGATCGGTACTCCGGTTTCAGGAGCTCCGGGTCCTGGTGCAGGTATCCGGGGAAGAACAGAAACCGGTCATGTTCCATCTGGAAGTGCAGGTTACGTTCGTGGATCCCGCCCTTTCGCAGGATCACGATCTGTTCGCCGCGCGCGAGGGCGTCGATGGTGACGGCCCACTCTTTGAATGCGGTCTGACACGCGTTCGTCATGACTCGTACCCCCCGGTTTTCCGTCGTCGGTTGCTGCGATTTCTCACGCGAGCAGATCGAATTATACGAGCGACAGACCGGTTCACGAAGGGCGATTCACTCGGCGGCGCGACGTGAACACGAAAGGGATAGTCGCGGAGGTTCGTGCCAGGGCGTGAATACGGGATACTTTCGGTGACTCTAGAGAACCGCTGAAACCAGCCCCGCTTTGTGTCCCAGCATCGCCAGGACGTTTGCCGTTGTCGTCTCCATCACCTCGGCGATATCGAGGCCTTTCAACTCGGCCAGTTTCGCCGCCACGACCGGCACATCCTTTGGTTCCGTCCACTTTGCGCGTTTGCCTTTGAACGGTTGCGGGTAGCAGTCGGTTTCGAGGACTATCCATTGAAGGGGCATTTTTCGGGCGACGTCCTGCAATTCCGGCAGCCGGAGCAGCGGCTTCGCCAGGGAGATATAGCAGCCCATGTCGATCACCGCTGCGGCCTCTTCATGGCTGCCCTGAAAGTAGTGCGCCGCGCCGCCGAGGTCCGACACTCGCTCCTCGCCAAGTACCCGCAGCATGTCGCCGGTTGCGAAGCGCATATGGAACACCACCGGAAGACCCGCTTCACGCGCTATGCCGAGCTGGGCGCGGAAGGCCCGTTCCTGCACGGCTCTGTCAGGGGAATGATCCTGGTGATCGAGACCGACCTCGCTCATGACGACCACCTGTTGTTCGGCGGCCATCCGGCGCAGCTGATCGAGGGCGGCGTTATCCAGATCGCCGGTCAGATCTGAGGGGTGAACGCCGACCCCGGCGAATACGTTGTCGTACTCGTCCGCGAGTTCAAGGCACCGGCGCGTGCTTTCCACCGTCACGCCGGCGGCGATTATCGCCCCGACCTTCGCGTTGAGAGCGCGTTCGAGAATCCCGGGAAGTTCGTCGGGATCGTACTGGTCGATATGTGTATGAAGATCGACGAACAAGAGTGATTTCAGGGTTTTTTTCGGGTGCCACGGATCGGGGTCGGTGACCCCGTTGCCGGTTCGCTCCAGATTACAGAGGTTTTGGGGAGGCGATGCGCCGATGCGCTCCGTACACTGACTGAAAGCGACTAATCGTACCGTTTCTCTTTCTGATTTATTTGCCGCAGATGTTAACTTCGAGCGCCGGCCCCGCCGGATACACGTATCGCGCGCCTGGCGCGATCGCCGTATTGATGGCCGTCTTGCTTATCATTGCCTGCAGCTCTTCCGGCGACGGAGCTACGGCGACACCCGTCTCGACTTCGACCGTAGTGCCCGCGACGTCAACGGCGACCGCCGATCCAACCCCCGAAGGGAACTCGACATCTACCCCGGTCGCCACGGCGGTGTCTGCCGGCACCGCTACACCCGTTGTTCCCCCGGCGGATGCCGGCGGCGGAACGCTCAGGTTTTCGGTCCCGGAGGCTGGACCGCATTACGACATCCACCGCGAGGTGTCGCCGGCCGTGTCGACGTGGGGAATCGGTTTGATCTACAGCCGGTTGTTCAGGAACGCGGACGTTGACTCGCCGAATCTCGTCGAGTGCGAGTTGTGCGAAAGCTGGGAGTATGTGGATGCCGAGAAACTGCGCATCACACTGCGGCCTGACGTGATGTGGCAGAAGATCGAACCGTTGAACGGGCGTCGCCTCGTGGCGTCTGACGTGGTGTTCAGCCTTGAGCGGCAACGGGCGCCCGGGAATCCCAACGGCGATCTGCTGACCGGCGTAGGCGCCATTACGGCGGTTGATGAACTCACTCTGGAGCTGGAGCTTGGATCGGGGAGCCTTGACGCCGATCTCTTGCTGAACCTCGCCGATGGCCGGACGCGCGTTGTCTCGCCGGAAGCCGTGGCCACCAGCGGAGACCTGCTGCGAGGGCCGAATGTTGGAAGCGGTCCGTGGGTCTGGCTCGATACGACGGCGCAGACGGCTGCGTACGGACGAAACCCGAACTACTTCGAGCCCGGTGCTCCCGGCCTGGACGGCCTGCGGATTTCCTATATCCCCGACGCCAGTACGAGAATCACCGCCTATCGCGTCGGCCTGCTGGATATCGTCGACACAACGGCGGAAGAGGCGGCCGGGGCGCTCAAGCTGTTTCCGGGATCAAGTGCGAAGCTGATCGTCGGCTCTGGGACCGGGGCGGAGATAGCGTTAAACACCACAGAAGCGCCGTTTGATTCACGGTCATTCCGGCGTGCGCTGTTCAGAGCTATGGATCCGTGGGAAGACCTGGAAGACGTGTGGGGAGGCGATGGCGTGGTCACGCTCGGCATTCCCGCTCCCCGTGATTCATGGCTACTCGGCGAGGACGCTATGCGGACCGCGTTCGCGGATGCCACCAGGGCAGGCGAGTTGTTGTTGCAATCCGATGTGAAACCGGTCGGGCCGGTCGAGATCACGGTCGGACAGTTCGGGGAAGCCTATTTACTCCAGGCCCGGAGCGTCGCCGATGCGTTGGATTCGCTGGGATTCGAAAGCTCGATACGGGAGGTCACGACGCGTGAGTTTGCCGACGACATCTGGATCGGCGGCGACTACCAGGTCTTTATCGGCGCGCAGGCTCCCGTGGATGCCGTCAGCGACGATCTTTTCTCGGTCCACCATTCGGATGGCCTGTGGAACACCACCGGTTTTTCTTCGGACGAGCTGGACGGCCTGATCGAACTCCAGGCGGAGCAGATGGATCCCTCGGATCGCAAGAGCACGTTGTTGGACGCCCAGTTCGAGATACTGCGGGGAGCGCACCGTTTTACGGTGGCGGCGCGGACGACGCACTGGCTCGCCCGGGAATGGGTCTGGGGATTCGACCCGGATCCGAGGCGTGGCGAAAACGCGTGGTTGTCGTGGATCACGCTGTCCGAACACGTAGAACCTTAGGTCTGCGGCACCCCTCTGCTCCCGTATCTATTGACGCTACTCTCGATATGAGCGTTGCGTTTAACCGCCGTTCTCCGTCTTCCATTTCCTGAACTCGGCGATGGTGTCATCGTCGGGCGGGTAGTACACGCCCGGGGACAGGTTTTCGTTGTCGAGGCGGGCGCGAATCCACTCTTCGATCTCGTCGTATTCGATTGCTTTTTTGGCGATATCGGCGGCGGCCTCTCGCGGGATCACCACGACGCCATCGTCGTCCGCGTGGAGATAGTCGCCCGGCTGCACCAGTACACCATCCACGGCCACGGTTCCGTTTGTCTCGAACGGGAAACCGAAGGTGGTCCCGAGGTTTGATGTCTGGTCCAGTCCGAAGAAGGCGGGGCCATAGTCCTTCACCACGTGCATGTCGCGCACGCCGCCGTCGCATATCAGTCCGGCGATACCGCGCTGCTTGAGTCGCAGGAACTTCACGTCGCCTCCGATCGACATCCGCTTGTCCCGCATCGACTCCATGACGATTACGTCGCCCGGTCCTGCTTCTTCAAAAGCCGCGTACTCCGGCGACTCCTCGCCGCCCGGTTTTTTGACCTCGACGTCCGCACGGAACGGCACGAATCGCACGGTGACCGCCCGGCCAACGAGCCGGCGGCCCGGTGTCAGGTTCCTGATATTCGGCATGTACATGTAGTGCGGTGCGAAACCGTTGCGGGCGAGCACGTCCAGGACTGCGGTCGAGTTGATGGCCATCAGGCCGTCGATCAGGTCCTGGGTGAGTGCGGGCGCGGGAGTGGGCGGATGGTTAGCCATGCGTGGTCCTTTTATCAGGCGGTGCCAGAATATTGGCGTTTCGTCGGTAAGAAGGCGCGACCGAACGCGACGTCATCAGTGGGCAGGATTAGCGGCCGGAATTATACGGTCGTGTTGCCTGCCCGCGCCGGAGTCAGTGGCGCTATGTCGTACTCCGAAGCGCCGTCTGCGATCAGTCCCGCGACGGCAGCGGCGGTAACGGGTCCGTAATGGATTCCCTCGCCGGAGTGGCCGGTGGCGAGATACGCGTTATCCCACCCCGGGACGCTTCCCACGTAAGCCCGGCCGTCTGCGGAGTAGGGTCTCAGGCATGCCGTCTGCCCCGAGATCCGTGCATTCTGGATGCGGTCCGACAACCGGGCGGCGTTGAGAAGCAGCTCGTCACGGGCGCTGGTCGTAATGGATGTATCGAACCCGACGAACTCTCTTGAAGCCGCGACGATCGTGTCGCTCAGCCGCTTCCGGATGAGGGAACCGCCGTGCTCGACTATGTTCAGCCCGACCTCCAGCTCGGGTCCGTCGCCGTCTTTAGGTGACGCAAGGTATACGAGCTGGCCTCGTTGTGGCCGGACCGGAACCGGGTGATCCAGCCAGGTGGCGGCCTCGCCGGACCACGGTCCCATCGCCAGCAAAACCGCGCCGCCGTGGACCTCAGACCCGTCTTCGAGCCGGACACCGGACGCCGCTCCTTCGGACGATGAGAGCAGGCCGATCACCCTCCCGGAGATCACCCGAGCGCCGTTCATCTCAGCGGCCTGGAGCGCGGACATGGTGAGGCGGTAGGAATCGACCGTCGGCTCGTTGTCGCTACGCAATCCGGCGATGACCTCCGCCGTTATCCACGGGCTCATCGCGCGAGTTTCCTCGCCAGAGAGCCATTCCATATCGACGCCCTCCGAGGCGCGTTGTGCCTGGAACTCGCGTAGTTCCGTGACCCCGGTATCAGATACGGCGCAGCGGAGGTAGGCGCCGGGCCGGTAGCCGTGATCGATGCCGGTGACCGCGGGAAGTGTTTCCGCGAGCCCGGCGTGGAGCCGGAGTGTGGCCGGGGAGAGGGCGAGCATAGCCGCGTCGCACTCGTGCGAATAGGGCGTGAGCCACCCGGCCGACGTTCCGGACGCGCCGCTGGCAATCCCGTCGGCCTCGATGACGGTCGGCTTCAACCCGCGCTGCGCCAGGTAGTACGCGGTCAGGCAACCGATGATGCCGCCGCCCACGATGACGATGTCTGCTGTTTCTGGTGACTCCGGGTTCGTCATGCCGATACCACTAGCCCGCGAACCAGTCCCAGAACCTGGACGCCTGCGACACCGACACCTCGATGTCTTCCGCGATCAGGTATCGCTCCGCCACGAGAGTCTCGCCCGCGGCGCGCACGCGTTCCAGGTAGACATCTTTTGAGGCGTAACGCTCTTCGATCGACAGACGCGGATCGCCGGTCAGTTCCCGCTGTGCCCGCGTAGCCGCAAACGGCACCGTTCCGCCTGCGAACACAAGTAGCTGGGTTTCGCCGCCGGTCGACGGATGCCGGAGCGTCCAGCCCGTTGTGGCGGCTACCGGAACTGCGACTTCCGGCAGGGTCACCCCGGCGACCTCGTTGCCGTCGGCATCCACGGCGGACACCAGTGATCCAAACACCTTGCCTTCTCGCGGCGGGAATGTCGTCACCTGCTCGCGGGACTCCATCAGCCCGAAATCGCGTCGTTTCGGATCGGCGTGGTGTTCCGGGTATGCGGCGCCCGGGATTCGGTTGAACACCGTACCCGGTTGCGCTGTTGGAACGGCGGTCCCATCGTCAAGCCGGGGATGCCGGCTAGGCGGAGGCTCGACGCCGTCCACCACCCAGCTATCCATGTTGGCCAGGCAGGCCCGCAGCAGGGGAGCGTAGTCGATGATGTTACGGAGGTTCTGGGAACGGTCCTGGCCCTCCTCTCCCGCGACGGCGACATCGGTCGGCGGCCACATGCCGAGTCCGTGCTCGGTGCCGGTGAAGTGGTAGACCCGGGTGTTCGCTCCCGGGTCCACGTCTCGCGTGCCATCGGGGTCCGTGTGGAGAAGCGAGGCGTCGCCGCGGTGGTACTCGGCTGATGTATTCGTGTAGAACACCTTGACCTTGCTGCCGCGCTCATCAAGCCGCGCATGGAGCGAGCCGCTTTCTTCGATCTCCGGATCCGTGGTCGGAACGCTTGCGAACGGGAAGAGCTGGGTCAGCATGTTGTTGCGGTCTTTGGAGTTCTGGCCGAACCTCTGGTTGAACTCTCCGCGCATGCCGCCGGCCACGTTTGCGATCACGCCGTCCAGCGCTTCACGCCCGTCCTCGTCCAGGTTCAGGTCGTTGTACAGGTACGTGCGGAGATAGCGGCCGGTCTGGGAGCGTCCGTACCCGTAGGCGTGCTTGACGCCCGGGACCAGTGATTCCAGTTGAGGCGTGCCGTGCTTGATCCACGAGGTCACGTCCCGGAGAGCGGCGAAGCTCAGTCCCAGCACGCGTGCGCCGACCGTGGTGTAGATGACCTGGTACAACCGGCCCTTCTCGAACATGCCTCTTGTGCAGATGTAATCGGGGTCTGCGACGTAGGCCCCATCGTCGTCAATCCGGCCGAATCTCCAGTCATCTCGGGCGATGGGTTGCGGATCGCCGTCAGGTTCGTCACGCACCTCCATCGATGCGCCGGGCTCGTCCATATCGGCCGCCGGGTAAGCGCGATGACCCTTATCCGAGAGCAGGAAATTGTGGGTGTCGGTGGGCGACTGGAGCTGCGAGTAGACCTTCCCGGTTATCGGCTCGCCGTCCGGCCCGATAGCATCCGGGCTGTCCAGGGTGATGAGCGCCGGGTAGGGCGGCGCGTCTTTCTGCCAGCCGCAGGCCACGACCACGTATCCGTGCCGCATGAGGTAGCCGTCCCCGGCGTCCACCTCGACATCGATGGGCGTGTCTTCGTCGATGGTTGGCCGGGTTGCACGGTTGAAATTGGGGAGTGCGACGCGGTTCCCGCGGTTCACGACGTCCAGCATCATCCGGCCGCTCGCCTTGCTGCGGTCTACCGGCAGGAGGATCGAAACGTCGGCCGAGAACTCCACGCGACCGTCGGCGTTCCGGGGCGCCAGCGCAACGTCCGTGATACGTTCATTGGTTGAGTGCTCGGGGTCGATATCGAAGTGCAGCGTGCCGCGCAACTCTTCGTACGGTCCGACATCGCCCCACGACTTTCCATCGGCCAGAGGGCGGCTGAACTTCACGTCGAAACGATTTACCGGCATTTGGCGTTCCTTATTCACGGTGCACACGGCGGCGATTACGATTTCCGGCCACAGCCTACGCCGCATACGGGAGTTGTGGAACCGACTGGCGCGTGTCATCCGCGGCCCAGGGGACAAGGCCGACGAGATTCATATTCAGACCCGGATGGCGCCGCAGGAAATCGGCAAACCGAAATCCGGTCTATTCAAGCGCTCCGATCAGCGCTAGTCGTAGTCGTCGGTCACGAGGCGGAGCATGTCGTGAAACGCCACGATACCTATCACTGCGCCGTCTTTGAGTACCGGGAGATGTGAGACCGAATCACGCATCATTATTTTCACGGCTTCCGTCAGTTTCGTGTCTTCCGAAACCGTAGATCTGTGTCCGAGCATTATTTCCTGGACCGGGCGGTGGCGAAGCGTTTCCATCGAGTTCGGAAATCCCTCGGGTCCGCTGACCGACTGGTCCACGACCGAGTACATGCGCTCGCGTGAAAACGGCACGTACCATTCCGACGGGAAGAACAGGTTGTCCGTGATGATCCCGACGAAAATGCCAAACTCATCCACCACCGGCAACGATCCAATACGGTGGTCAATCATGAGACGTGCTGCCTGCCCGAGTGTCTTATCGGGCGTGGTTGTGATCGCCGGGCTCGTCATGATGTCTCCAACCGTCAGGGGGTCTGAATCGGCCTCTGGAGCAGCCGGCCTGGCGATGTAAGGCAAGACGAGAACCGGGCACTCCGCGCCGCGCACGACTTTGTCCGTGACCGAACCAATCATCCACCTGCGGAATCGGCTCAATCCGCTGGACGCCATCACGACTATCGATCCGGGCTCGTCACGGGTCGTCCGGATGATTGCACGCGCAGGGTTGCCGCTCGTGGCAATCGCTTCAGCGTTGATCCCCCTGTTGATCGCTTCAGTGACGAACGGTTCGAGGTAATCTCGGGCATCCGCCCGCAACTGACCACCATCGTAATAACGACCGTGCCACGAATCGATACTCGGACGTTCCACGTACGCTTCGCTGGTCGCTGTGATGAGCCTGAGTCGCGCGTCCACCGCGGTAGCAAGCGCAGTCCCTGCTTCCAACCCCGCCGTTGAGCCGGTCGCGAGGTCCATCGGGACGACTATGTTCTCGATCATTTGCGGTGTAGCCACGCCGGCGCTCAGGTCGCCTCGCAGATTGCCGGGGCGTAGAAGAAATACCGGTATCGGGGACGTGCGCAACACGCGGTCCGCAATGCTGCCCAGCACGCCGCGAGCGATCGGCGACGCCCGGTGCGTTCCCATCGCGATCAAGTCGGCCTCGACCGCTATCGCCTCGGCGATAATTCGATCTTTCGGGTCTCCCCCGATGACATGGGATGTGACGCTCAATGAGGCCGGGATTCGCTGTCGAGCGATGTCTGCCAGGTAACGCGTCGCGGCCGTGTAGACCTGGTCATCTTCAACCTCGCCGTTCCCATCCACTGCCTCTGCTTCCGGGGCATCGGGGGTACGACCGGATTCCGCAGCTTCATCAGGGGATTCCGGGGACGATTCGATATCGACCACCGTGGTGAGGATGATTTCTGCGTCCAGTTGTGCGGCGAGCGGCACGACCCACGCCAGGATGCTTTCGGACGACTCAGAGCCGTCCAGGGGTATGAGAATCCTATTGAACACGTACACACCTCCTGTTCGAGGCAACGAGGAATGAGGCTGTCACAGCGGCTCCCACGATTAGCGTAAGAGCGAGCCGATGAGGATGTCGTGAGATGGAGCGCTTTCCGCGTGAGGTACTGGTGCCGATCATAAATCAGCGGCGAGCGCCTGAAACTCAGATGGCGGTGAACCGATCGGCCTGACCGCGGATGAAACGGGACCAGGCGATTAGTCAGCGGTTATTTGAGCACAGGTCGCGGCCGATTCTCGGCACGCCCCCGTCATTCCCGGTTACGGCGGTCATATTGATTTACGTTACACCGGTACCGACAGCGGCGACGTTCTCTGGGATGGGAGTGGTGCTTTACTGGTTGCTGGTCATGTCGATCCGGCGACCAGGGTAGCGAATGAGGGAAACGATCCAGGAAGAATTGTTTCAAGGCCCCACAACGTGGTTGTTCCAGCGAGTACGGACCTAACTATCGAGGCGACTCCGTCGAGGACAAATTATTACGAGTCGGCTTGACGAACCCGGTCGCGTCAGTGTCGCGCCCGTTGTAACGCACCCCCACAGACAAAAAAGGGGGCTCCCGGCCGGACCGGAAGCCCCCTTTCTGATTGCGGTTGTCAAGCGCTACTTGATCGTTCTGATGACATCGCACCCGTCGAAGGCAGTGCCGCCAAAGGTAACGCCGGAAAGACAGGCTTCTGAGTCACCTTTGACTATGCCGGTGTCCTGCGTATGGAAGTGGCCAATCCAGTCGATGTCGCCATCGTGGTCGACATCCTAGTAATGGCCCGTTCCGTGGGCAGGCGCCGTCCCGTTTGGTCCGAAAGTAACCGTGCTTCCGTCGACGGTCGTAGCGTCGAAGCTACTCGTCGTCAGTATCGCGACCGGGATAACTCCCCGGTTCTTGACGTTGATCGGATTGACGTTGCTGCCCGGCTTGATGTCGATCACAGCGTCACCTGCGGGGCAGCCATCATTTGGACCCGGTATCAACTTGCACTGGTCGATTCCGTCCAGGAACGAGTCACCGTCTGTGTCGGCCAACCGCGGGTCTGTCTCGCCTGCATCAACCGATCCGTTCTGGTTGGAGTCCTCGACACCGTCGTCGATGCCGTCGCTGTCGGTGTCTGCGTTCAACGGGTTGGTGCCTGTTGTGGATTCCAGCCCGTCGTTAAGGCCGTCACCGTCCGTGTCGGGATCCAGCGGATCGGTGCCGAGGCCGGCTTCTTCCGAATCAGTCAGACCATCCCCGTCATCGTCCGAATCACAGGCATCGCCTTCGCCGTCTCCGTCGAAATCGAGCTGACCCGCATTCGCGTTCAACGGACAGTTGTCGGAGGGATTCAGGACACCGTCGTGGTCGGTGTCATTGACTTCAAAAGCACCGATGTCGCTGCGGGCAGTGCCATTCGCATCGCCATCTTGCGGACGAGACACGCCGCGCTGGTCCAACGACGGTGCTGCGGAGTCGATCCCAGAGTCTATGGCTGGGCTGATCGACGTCGCGCTCAAGAGCGCATGGGTTTGCGTCGTGCCGCCGTTGTTGGCAAGTGACACCAGGTTGGGTTCAACGGGCGAAGACGCGGTACCGATCTTGTCGGTCGGATCCGAATCGATGCTGCAGTCCGAGTCAACTTCCACAAGCAGGGCGCCACCGGACACCACGTCCCGAAACCCCAGGGTCATACAGTCGGGTCCAGCAGAACTCGCGGTGTTCTCGGCGATCAGCGTATTCGTAAGGACGCTTGAAGCAGCGCTGTCCTGGGCGAACCCGCCGCCTCGTGAGGCATCATTGCGCGCGATGGTGATGTTCGTGGCGGTGATGTCTACAGAGCCATTTACGTAAACACCGCCACCGTCATCGCTGGCGGTGTTGCCGCTGATGGTGCTGTTACTAATCGAAAAGCCGATCATCCCTTCAACCAGGATTCCTCCGGCGTTTCCGTCGGACGAGTTCGCTGAGAACGTTGAGTCTCCGATCAGAGCGTCGCTGTTCCCGGCTACGTGCAACGCCCCGGCTCTGCCGGTAGCCGCGTTCGAATCGAAGGTGCTGTCGATGACTGTCAGGTCAGAGCTGCCCATGAAAAAGACGGCCCCACCGATCGACGCGGTGATGTTGCTCAGAACAACGGATTTGAGTGTCAGGAAAGTGGCGGATCCGGCGTCGATCGCGCCACCGACCGATCCGGCAGCCGATCCGTTCTCGATGGTGAGGTTTCTGATCTCCGCGCCGACGCCCCCGGGGCCTCTCAGTTTGAAGGCCCGAGAACTCCCGTCGGCATCGACGGTGAGCAATGCAGCACCGGGACCGGCGATTGTCATGTCGCGGCGAATAACGATCTCGCCGGAGGTCAGGGTTATGGTTCCCGTCGCATCGATCTTGATCGTGTCGCCGGCGCTTGCGCTGGCGACCGCGTCACGGAGACTTCCCGATCCAGAGTCGTTCAGGTTCGTGACGGTGATCGTAGCTGCTCGAGCCGTCTCACTGGCGAATACGGTCAGCATCATGACCAGAGCGACCGCCACAACCAACGAAATGGGCCTCGTCGCGATCACACCGTGCATGATGAGCCTTTCTGAAACGCCTACAGCCAGTCTGGGAAGGGGACACAGAGCGGCGACAGCTTAGCTGGCCCGCCTGATCTCGGTCAAAATACGGGGCATTGAAACCCCGAATCAGAGAGCTCCCTGCTGAACGGCTTCAGTTCGAGCGCCCTTTTATGGATGAAGAGGAACCGTCGATCCCTTTGCGCCGGTGGATCTATACCTGCCGCTCTTATGGCGCACACCCCAACAGGATGCACAGTCATCGGTGTGATGATTCCATGAGGGTTAGGTGTGATTTATAAACCGAATGAGAAACCAGTCAATTGCAACCAGAAATCCGCAAATGGATGGGTATCCTCTTCCGGCGATGCACCTTCTGATGATGTCGTTTTTGGTCCATCGCGTTACGCCAAACGGCGCTGACGCCGCCGCAACTAACGAAACAATCCAGCCGATAATGTCAAGGCTGGAAATGTCGGGGTGGTGAGATCTGTGGATGCAACGGCCCGGGCGTTCGTGGCCGGAAGTTTGGCGACTGGCGCGGGAGTTGTGAGCGCAACCGCCGAAATTATCGGACGGGATGGCATATGGCCAACGATGACTGCCGGTGTCTTGGGTGGATGGGGCTGGATGATTATCGGTTGGGGAGTGGGCAAGGTGTCCGTACGAATGCCCTAACCGCGGCCACGATTGAAACAGTCCCGTCGATAAAGTTGCACGCAACATAGGCTCGGGAATGGTGGATCTGTCCACGCCACGAGTAAGCGATTCCCGGACGACGGCGAAAACCGGCTATTAACCGATGGGATATGAAACGCATCAACTCCCCTGTTGCACCGCCGACTCGTCGGGACTGACGTGCGTTCGTAAATCGTTAGTTTGAGCACCGGGAATTCGGTGTTGTGGTGCAACATATCCCGCGATTGGAACGCAGGCTCGCTTTACCCCCCATGCCCGTTCGTGTAGTAGTCCCAGCGGACCCCTGCGTGGGTGACCAGGTCGTCGATGTCTTCGTGCAGGACGTAGCCCTCGTTTGCTACTGCTGTTGCGGCGTCCTTGACTTGCGACAGGTACACCTCCCGGGACGGGTAGCGCTCTTCAATTGAGGGGCGGGGATCGCCAGATGCCTCTCTTGCCGCACGAGTCTTCGCAAACGGAATTGTTGCTCCCATGAACACGAAGAGCTGGCGCTCGCCGCCGTTGTCCGGGTGTCGGAGATTCCAGCCGGTGTGGGTGGCGAGCGGGACCGTGACCTCGGGCATCCGGATCCCGGCGATCTCGTTGCCGTCGGCGTCCACGGCCGAGACGAGCGACCCGAAAGGCTTGCCGGGGATCGCCGGGAGGGTGTGCGTCTGGTTGATTGTGCGGTCCGCCCCGAAGTCAAGCCGTCGCGGCAGGGCGTAGCGATCCGGCACGCCGACGCCGGGGATTCGGGCGAAGATCGGCGCCAGTTCTTCCGGGGGGACGGCAGTGCCGTCGTCCAGTCGGGGGTGGCTGCTCGCCGGGGCGGATACGCCGTCGGTGACCCATCGGTCCAGGTTCACCAGGGCGCCCCGGAGCGCGGGCGAGTAGTCGATCTCGTTCAGCGAGTTCTGCCCGGCTTCGTCCATCATGTCGTTCCGGTTGGTCGGCGGCCACACGCCGAGGCCGTGCTGCGTGCTGCCGAAGTGGTAGATCCGCACGTTCTCGCCGTGCTCTACGTCCCGGGTTCCCTCGACATCCGTGTGCAGCAGCGAGGCGTCGCCGCGGTGGTACTCGGCTGACGAGTTGGTGAAGAACACCCGGGTGTTGGAGCCGCGTGCCTCAAACCGGCTTAGCAGCGCTCCGGTCTCCTCGGTCTCGGGGTCGGTCTCCGGCCGGTCCGTAAACGGGAACAGGTGGACCATCATGTTGTTGCGGTCCTTGGAGTTCTGGCCAAATCTTTGATTGAACTCGCCCCGCATGCCTCCGGCGACGTTGGAGATGATGCCGTCCAGCGCCTCACGACCCTCCTCGTCCTGGTTCAGATCGTCGTAAATAAAGGTCCGCATCATGCGGCCTGTTTGCGAGATGCCATACGAGAAGGAGTGGTCGATATGCTCGGCCAGCGGGTTGCCGTCTTCAAATGTGCCGTGCTTTATCCAGCTCGTGCAGTCGCGCAGGGCGGCAAAGCCGAGTCCGAGGACACGTGCGCCGGAGGTCGTGTAGGCAACCTGGTAGAGGCGGCCTTTGTCGAAACCGCCGTCGAGCGACACGTATTCAGGATCGGCGGCGTACTGGCCGTTTTCGTCAATCCGGCCAAACCTCCATTTGTCCCTGTCGATCGTCTCTGGTGGCAGATCCGGCATGTCCCGGACCGTCAGGATGGCATCTGGCTGCTCCATGTCCACCGCCGGGTATGCCCGATGGCCTCGATCGGACAGCATCATGCTTGGAACGTCGGTGCCAGACTGTAGCTGCGACCAGATGCGGCCCGTTATCGGTGATCCGTCCGGGTTGGTGGCGTCCTGGGAGCGCATGCCGATCAAGCCCTCGAAAGGCGGCAGGTCGTTCTGCCAGCCGCAGGAGATGACGGAGTAGCCGTGACGCATCAGGAAGCCGTTGCCGGGATCGACCGGGACGTTGGGGTCGGCTGGATGCACGCCGCCGTAGACCGGTCGCTCACCCAGGTTGAACATCGGGATCGAGACTCGATTACCGCGGTTCACCACGTCGAGCAGCATCCGGTGATTGCCGCGTGACGGATCGACCGGTGCAACGATCGCCAGGTCCGACTCGAACTCCACCAGCCCGTCGGCGTTACGCGGCGCGAGCCTCACGTCCGTGATGCGCTCGTTGGCCGGGTGTTCCGGGTCTATGGCGAACTTGAGGGTGCCCTTGATCTCTTCGTAAGCGCCCGCATCACCGAACTCGCGTCCGTTGTCGACGGGTCGTCTGAGTTTTATCTCAAATCCGGTTACTGGCATTTGATTCCCCTGTGTTTATCGGGTGGTCTGGGCGTGGTTTCTGGTTCGGGGACCAGAATCAGCCTGTTGGACGGAAACTAAGGCTTGGTCCTCCCTCATACTTCGACAGGCTCAGCACAGGCTCCCAGCCCTCTCCCACCGGGAGAGGGGGAGGCGTTGTTGTGTGACAGATCCTTCGAGAGCCTCAGGATGGGTTTGGTGCCGCATTCGCGACCCACCTCCAAACCTCCTCCCTCTCAGGGAGGAGGCTTATTGTGCCCCCTCCTGATTCAGGAGGGGGTTAGGGGGTGGTTATTTCTACCTACCCCCCCGCCCGTTTGTGAACCAGTCCCATCGGACTCCGGCCTGCGTTACCACTCGCTCGATGTCCTCTTCCAGCATGTAGCGGTCCGCCACCAAAGCGTCAGCCTTCTCCCGCACCAGTCCGAGGTACTGGTCCTTTGACGTGTAACGCTCGGCGATTGACGGCCGTCGGTCTCCGGTGGACGCCCGCTCCTCGGCCGTTTTTGCGAACGGGAGCGTGGAGCCGCGCGGTCCGCCGGTGAGTCCGATGATCTGGTCCGGCGCGCCGACATCGGGATGCCGTAGATTCCAGGGCGTTGAAGTCGCAAGGGGCACAGACACGTCCGGGTGGGTGATTCCGGCGACCTCGTTTCCATCCTCGTCCACGTCAGAAACCAGCGAACCGTATGTCTCGGATGGCGTCGGGGGGAGATTCAGCGTGCGGGCTTGATCCGGGCCGGCGCCAAAATCGAGCCGCTTCGGCACCGGAATGTGCGCCGGGAACTTGACCGGGATGCCTTCAAATGCGCGTGCCAGCGATGCTGCGGGGACCGCGGTGCCGTCGTCCACGCGCGGGTGTTTGCTCGGCGGTGGCGCTGTGCCATCGGTGATCCACTCGTCCATGCGAACCAGTAACGCCCGAATGAAGGGTGTGTAATCGACCGAGTTCAGCAGGTTCTGGCCCCGCATACCGTCGATTTCTTGAGTGTCCGTGGGCGGCCAGATACCAGGACCGTGCATCGTCGCGGAGAAGTGATAGGCCCGGGTCGACGGATGGTCCTCGACGTCGGCCTGGCCCGATGGATCGATGTGTACCAGTGACGCATCACCCCGCCAGTATTCCGCGCCCGTGTTGGTGAAGAAGGTCTTTGTGTTGGAGCCACGCTCGGTCATGCGGTCCAGTACGCCGCCGGTCTCTTCCGTGACAGGATCCGTGGACGGTGAGGCCGTGAACGGGAACATCTGGGCGATCACGGACGGCAGGTCTTTTGACGGCTGACCGAATCGCTGGGTGAACTCTCCGCGCATGCCGCCGCCGACGTGCGGAAACACACCCTCAAACACGTCACGGCCTCCCTCGTCCCGGTTCAAATCCAGGTACAGGTAATGCCGCAGGTAACGGGCGCTCTGGGAAACCCCGAACGCTATTGCGTGATCGATCTCACCTGCGGTCGGGTTGCCGTCACCGGACGCGCCGTACTTGAGGAAGGACACGGCGTCCCGCATCGCGAGATAACCGAGGCCGACCACGGGAGCGCCGATGGTGGTGTACGTGAGCTGGTACATCTTGCCCGGCTCGAACCCATCGGCCATATAGATGAAATTGGCATCCTCCACTGGCACCCCGTGGTCTTCCAGCGCAAAGCTCCACTGGTTTCGCGGGATCAATCGCGGTTCAAGGTCAGGCTGGTCGCGAACCGTGAGCAGGGCGTTCTGCTCCAGCGTGTCCGCGGCCGCGTGAGGCGTGTGAAAACGGTCAGCGAGACGAAGATGCCGGACCCGGGTCATGGGCTGGAACTGGGAGAAGATGCGGCCGGAGAGCGGCATACCGCGATCGATAGCGTCCGGGGCGTACAGCTTCATTCGGCCGGCTAGCCGTGGAGCGTCGGGCGACCAGCCACACCAGACGGCGGTATAGCCCCGCCGCATCAGGAATCCGTTGCCGACCTCGGCCGGGGGATCCTCGCCGGCGACAACCGCGGCCCGCCCGGCGCTGTTGAACTGTCCGAGCATTACCTTGTTGCCGCGGTTCAGAACGTCGTAAACGATCGTCCGCCGTCCCCGGGTCGCGTCGACGGGCCGCATGATGTGGAAATCCGCAGCAAACTCAACCAGCCCGGCGCTGTTCCGCGGGGCGAGATCGATGTCCGTAATGCGTGAGTTCGCCTCGTGATTCGGGTCGACGGCGAAACGCAGGAGACCCTGTATTTCTTCGTACTGACCGACATCGCCAAACTCCTGGCCATCGGCCAGTGGTCGGCGGCTCGTGATCTCAAACTGGGTGACGGCCAAGAGACGGCTCCTCGGAGTTTCTGCGGTAACGGACATCGGGACGACGGCCAGAGTCTACTCCCGTCGCTCAGCCTCTGTGGTTAACCGGGGCTGGCTAAAGTGAGCAGCCGTCGTATCATGCGCTCGCCCGGCGGAACATCCGAAAGCGACCGGATCGCGATATTTCGATTCAACACCCTGGAATACGGAGCCGAACATGCCCACGTTGATGACCGGCAAAAAAGCGCTGCTGGAAATGCTCAAGGCCGAGGGGATCGAATACATATTTGGCAACCCTGGCACAAGCGAAGGCCCGATCATCGATGCGCTGGAGGACTACCCGGAGTTCAAGTACATCCTGACCCTGCAGGAGGGCGTCGCTGTCGGGATGGGTGATGCGTATGCGCGCGCCACCGGACGCGCTTCCTTCGTGAGCCTTCACATCGATAGCGGCCTTGCCAATGGCATCAGCCTGATGCAGGACGCGTTCACCACCGGAACGCCGATGGTGGTCGTCTCGGCTAACTACGACACGCGCAAGCTCGCCGAGCGCAAGACCGACCTTGCAGAGATGGTTCGCTCGGTCACCAAGTGGAGCGTCGAGCTCACGCACCCGGACCAGATCCCGAGTGTGATGCGGCGCGCCTTCAATGAGGCCAACTCGCATCCGAAAGGCCCGGTGTACGTCGGCCTGACGTCAAACGCGCTGGATGGCGAAGCCGAGATGAACATCATCCCGTCGTCCTCCGTGTACGACGCCGGGGGACCGGACCCGGCGGGGATCGCACAGGCGGCGGAAATCCTGGCCGGCTCCGAGCGGGGGCTGCTCGTAATCGGCGACAGAGTGGGCGAGGCGGACGCCGTGCAGGAGACGGTGCAGATCGCCGAGTTGCTGGGGTTGCCCGTCTACCAGGCGCCCGGCGGAAACGTTGGATTCCCGACGACGCACCCGCAGTTCATGGGCGCGCTTGCGCTGCGACGGGCCGAACACCGGGAGGTCGTCCGGCGTGCGGATGCCGTGCTGGCGGTGGGAGCGGATATCTTTAATGACCTGTTCTATTTCACCGATATCCAGCTCCAAGAGGCGACAAAGCTGATCCACATCGACTCACGGCCGGGCATGGTGGGGCGATCTGAACCGACAGATATCGGAATCCTGGCGAGTCCGAAGCTGGCGCTTCCGGCACTGGCGGAAGCCGTTGACGCAAAACTCGACGACTCCGATCGCGCAGCTATCAATGACCGGAGGTCCGCGGTGTCAGAGGCCCGTGTGGCCGAGCGTTCGTCGTACGAGTCCGGGGTAGCGGAGAAGTGGGATAACGATTTGATGACGCCGGCGCGGATGATATCGGCGCTGGCCGATGCGCTGCCGGATGACGCCGTCGTTCTGGATGATTCGGTCAGTTCCAAGGCGGCGTTGCGGCATTACATCCAGGGCGAGAAGCCCGGGGACCTTATCGGCGGCCGCGGCGGCGCTATCGGCTGGGGCATCGGGGCGACGATGGGCGCGAAATGCGCCAACCCGGATCGCCCGGTGATCGGCATCATCGGAGACGGCAGCTCGATGATGACCATCCAGGGCCTGTGGTCCGCTGCGAACGACAACATCCCCTGCGTCTTCGTGATCTGCAATAACGGCATGTACCGGGTGCTCAAGGTCAACATGGACATCTACAAGAAGGATGTCCTGCAGGAAGAAGAGGCGGGGAGCAGCTACCTGTACATGGACTTTCCGACGCCGTTCGATGTGGCGGCGATAGCCAACAGCATGGGCGTCCACGGCGAGCGCATCACAAAACCGGAAGAGATCAAACCGGCGCTTGACCGCGCCCTGGCGTCCGGAAAACCGGCCCTGCTTGACATGGTGATAGACGGCGCGCTGTAAGAGGTCTGCCCGGGCTCGCCCTGGTGGCGGCGACATATGACGGCAAAGCGTATCCACATCCTTGGCGGGAGTTGTGCCGGCAAGACGACGATAGCGCGCGCTCTGTCGGATCGCCTCGGAATCGCTTACCACGCGCTTGACGACATGCACTGGGACAACTCGGGTGGATACCTTGGAATCCGTCGCGATCCCGAAGAACGGCAGCGGTTGTTATCGGGGGTACTGGATCGGGAATCCTGGATCGTCGAGGGCGTTTATTACAACTGGCTTGCCGATGCTTTCCAGGCCGCCGATGTCATCGTGATTCTCGACCACGGAACCTGGACGAGACAGGCGCGAATGATTCGTCGCTTCGTGCGAGGCAAACTCGGGCGCGAGGACGGCCAGGAAGAGGGGTTGCGGAGCCTGTGGGAGACCTTCCGTTGGAATCACAGGTACGACCGAATCAATCTGCCGGCGACACGGAGATTCATTTCTTCGGTCGGCCGCAGTTGGACCGACTGCCGGACATTTGAGGATGTCATGAAAGCGGCGGACGCTGACGCAGGGTAAGGCGGGGGCCATGCGCTGTGCGAAGCGCCTCCCCGACCTCCTACCGGGTACGTGCCGTCATCTGAATGGGTGGTCATGGTGCGGGTGCTTTCCGCAGCGCGGTTTGCGAGGTCTCCGAGGTGTCACGACTGAAGCGGCGCTCCTCGTCCGTGTTTCTACCTAGAAAACCTGTCGTTTTGCCGCGTTTCTGCGACCCGAGGGCATGGTTGACTTGATCCTGCTGGCTGCCACTCAGGAATCGGGGATCACGCTTTCGGAGGCGTGCCTGACCGAAATCCGTTGACCCGGCTATGCAAATTGGGAGCCGTTCAAGAAACCACTGATCACACTGGTTGAGGTTTCAGATGTCATCGAATACGCATCCGGCAGGTAACACACCGGTTTCCGCACGGACCATCGTCCTGGCAGAGATCAGCAGACTCGTTTCGTCAGAACCGAAAATCGGGGATGTATATCCCGGATTTGTTGATCTGGTCGGCGAAATCATCGAGTTCGACCGGCTAAGTATTTCATCGGTCGATTCGATGACCGGAACACTGGATGCCCTTTACGTGGACGGCATATTCCTATCCGACCGTGACGCGGGCTTCGGATACCGGCTTACTGGCACGCTTGTCGGGTCATCCATCGAAAGGGGGAGGGCGGTCGGCATGGGGGGCGACACACTTCTGGAGCACTGGCCGGGGGGCGAGGAACTCGCCGCAACCGGGCTTCACTCCATACTGGCGACGCCGCTTTTGGTCGATGGTGTGCTAATCGGGGTGATGTTGATCGCCCGAAAATCCTCGGCCGGATTCTCCGCAGAGGAGGTTGCGCGGGCCGGAGAGGTCGGGTCTCAGATCGCCGGGCCGATGGCCGCCGAGCTCCGGCGAAACTCTATCTACAGGGCCATGGCCGCCTGATTTGTGGACGGCCCGGGCTGAAAATCGAGCAGGTTCGATTCAGCAGCAACGCCGTTCACGATAGACGACCTCCGTGGATTAGTAGAACGACTCATCCAAGGGCGGCGTAGGCACTGTGGACCATCTCGCAGGATCTCCGTATAGGCCTGTACCCGGGTGGTATTCCGCCCATCCGTACCATTGTGTGACGAACGAAGTTACCCAGCTCAGTTGTGTCCCCACCAATGGACCGCCGGTCGCTCGCCCGCGAATGTCCCAGGTAGAGCCGGTGGCCGTGTCTCTTGCGACGAAAGGTGATGAACTAACGCGCTCGAACTCCAACACCTGTCCATCCACGACACGGGACCAGGCCAGTCCCGACTGGTTAATGAGATCGGACAGCACCACGATTTCAAGGCCGCCAACGATGTCGTTGACCACCCCGTTTTCTTCTGCAACAAGGTCAAACGGGAACGCATGAAACTCGTCCCACGCTTCAACCCCCACGACCAGGCTGTTTGCGGGAAGACGCGTGTCCGAGAACGAACCGGTCACGCCGACCTGCGCCGATGGTGTGACCTCCCGATACTGCGACTCAAAGCCCGTCGCTCGATCGAGAATCTGAGAATCCGGATGAAGTGCTGTCCACTCGCCCCACGTCATTTGTTGGAGTGGGATGAAGTCCATTCGCTCCCCGGCAAGGGGACCGTTTGCCACGTTGCCGTCGAGGTGATTCCAGACGGAGCCAGTCTGTCGATCAAGCATCGTGAACACGCCGTCTTTGAGGCCGAGTACTTCAAAGGTGTGCCACTCGCCGTTGATCACGGGGTCGAACCCGACCCCCGAATTGCAGAGAATTCAGTATGTGACCAGCACGGGCCAGCCGTCGATATTGTCATTTGCGATGTGATGGAACCACATCATGCTCAAGGGATAAGCGCGTGATTCGCCTCGCCAATCCAGACCCAGGACGATTGACTCGCTGGTCATGGCCTGCGCCTGCGCCGCGGGAACGAAGCGCGGTTGATCCAACGGGACGAATTGCGTGGCGCGGCTAACGTTGGCGTCGGGCGATCCGGGACCGGTAGGCGGGGCAGGTGTAGGCGTGGGTGTTGGGATCGAGGGCGTCGGCGTGGGTGAAGGAACTGGTTGTGGTGGTGATTCGACCACGATCGGGGTCGGAGGAAATGGATCCTCAGGCTCGGCCGTGGGCAACGGTACCGAGGCGCCGCCTGGTGTCGAGGTTGGTGTTGAGATCGAGTTGTCTGCTGCCGGGGTAGCCTCGGCCAGAAATGCTGCAACTGGTGTCGAAGATGTAGTGCCACCTAATGTTCTCTGACTGGCAGCAGGGGTTGATGTTGGGACGACGGTTGCGGCCCTGGCAAGCGGTGTCGCTGTGGACGCGGGGCCGGCAGGTTTGGTGACAAAAGTCGGGTCCTGCTGCGAATCGATTGCGCTCGAATCGGGCGCCGAAGACGATGCGGGCAAAGTCGAGGACGCTTCGCCGCCACATGCCATTACGAGGGCGACTGCAAGGCCTGCGAGGGGCGTGATCAACCGCCAGCGTGTCGTCGTTGCCATCCGCACATGATCCCCGGCGGCGTGTCGTCACTCAATGGTGTTACCCCGTATGATCCGATCGCTCAAATCCGGGGGATTATCAGAAATGGCTAATCCGCCGGTTCTGGCTGCGTGATTCGCCGTCTTTCATTTGCGACGCGTCGCCTTGCCCGTTCGTTCTCTTCGTCCCCCATCACCCTCGCCAGGAACGCCAGTACGGCGGGCGCCTCATCGGGGTGCAGGTGCTTTCCGAACAGCTCGTACACGTTTCGAGAGTGTTGAGGTCCCGCGTCATCCAGCGCTTTTCGTCCCTTTGGAGTCATCTTGACGTATGACTGACGCCTGTCCTCAGAAGACTGTTCACGTTCTACGAGCCCTTCTTTGACCATGCGATCAACCACCCGCGTCACCCCGCTTCGGCTGAGAATGACCTCTCTACCAAGCGCTCCATGAGTGAGGTGGTTGGACGGCGCTTGTTCCAACATGATCAGGATTTCGTACCAGGTCAGCAGTAGTCCGGAGTCCTTGAGCAGATCGCGCTCAACCGTTCCCATTACCGAGGTGTAGGCGTGCATGAAGCTGGCCCACGCCTGAAGTTGATCGGGGTTCCAGGGAGTGTTTGTCACAGCTCAAGGTTATCAAAAACAGTTGCGAAAACATTAGTTGTGCAAGCAAAAGTTGACAACGCAACTAAATATAGATATCGTCCCCTCAAACATGATTGAGCCACGAGTTGACGATGGCGATAAGACGGCCGGGAGGCGGTATCCGGGCCTTGAAGGAGGGACATGATGAACACCAACAGCACGCAGGGAAAGATTCTTGTAACCGGCGCAACCGGGAACGTTGGCGGGGCGGTGGCGATGGAACTTGTCAGTCGGGGCGTGTCCGTCCGTGCTCTTGTCCGGGATGAGAGCAGGGCCGTGGGACTGGCCGGAGCCGGAGTCGAGATCGTGGTCGGGGACATGGATGTGCCGGAGACACTTGATGCGGCGCTTTCCGGCGTCCGGGCGGTGTTCCTGGCAACCTCCGCGAACCCGAACTCCACGGCCCAGGTCAGGAGGGTGATCGATGCCGCGTTAAGGGCGGATAAACCACACGTCGTGAGGCTCGGCGCCGCCGCGCCAGCGGCCGACGGGCCGATTCTCGGGCGGATGCACGCGGAGTCTGATTCCGACCTGGCTGGATCCGGTCTCCCGTACACCTTGCTGAGGCCGAGTTCGTTCATGCAGAACGCGATGATGGCAGCGCCGAGTGTCATCTCGGAGGGCGCGATCTACATGCCCTTCAAGAACGGCCGGCTTGGACTGATTGACGTGCGGGATCTGGCGGAGTGCGCGGTGATTGCCCTCACCGGTGATGGTCACGAAGGGAAGACCTACACGCTGACCGGACCGGACTCGATCTCCTACTACGATGTCGCTTCCGCACTGTCAGACGCAATTGGCAAAGAGGTCAAGTACATCGACATCCCGCTGGAGGCCTGCCGGGAAGCGCTGACCGGTATGGGATTGGACGGCTGGACCGCAAACGCGTACGTCGAGTATTTCGATCTTTTCGGTCGGAACGGGTATGACTTCACGACGGACGAGGTTGAGGAATTGACGGGGCGTACGCCGCGTTCGATCAGCCAGTTCGCTGCCGATTTCGCGGGCGCATTTGGAGCCGAGACGGCCGACCTGGGGGCGTAGTTGTCAGGGGCGCATGCCTGACAGGGACCAGGTCGAGGGCAGATGAGATGTTGCCTCGCGACCCGGCCCTTCGAGAGCCTCAGCGCACTGATGTTTCGGCGTGGCCTTGATTGGGTTCCCTCTCCCCACGCGGGAGAGGGCCGGGGTGCGGAGTGTGCCGCCCGTCAGGGCGGCAGCGCCTGGTGCGGACATTCCGAGTTCGACGGCAACGATCGTGATCGTGCAGGGGGCGGAGCAAGCCCCGCCCCAGCAACGTGAACTACCCGTTGGGCGCGACCGGTGCGTCAGCGTCGTCCGTGTAGTGGTGGACGATGTCCGGCGCTGTGACTGTGATCCTGATGGAAGGCTTGTCGCCCACGGTAAGAAGGTTGTGCGACGTGTTGCCGGGGACGAATACGAGGTCGCCCGGGCCCGCGGTCACGGGATCCTGATCCGAGATGCTGAACTCGATCTTTCCCGCGACTACCGCCCACCACTTGTCCATGTCCGGGTGCCAGTAGCGGCGATTCACCGTGCCCGGCAACTCGTGCGTGATTAGCAACCGGTTCCTGGAGTCCAGGACCGCCAGCTCTTTCCAGTTGGAATCACTACCGTGCGTCTCCAGCAAGCCATCCATGGACGTGTGGATCAGGTTCGGCGAAGACAACCCCTCATCCACCGGGATGAGCCGGCTTGGCGGTACGCCCTTGATGTCGTGGTTGCTGTCCGGGTGCGTGATTCCGAGCCGGATCGCCTGGTCACCCTCGACCGGCCGGATGTCGTGGGCGAACCCGGCCGGTGCGATCACGATGTCGCCCCACCCGGCGTCCACCGGCTCGTACTGGCCGATCTGATACCGGGTTTTTCCGTCCAGGATGATCCAGCACTCGTTGAAATCCGGGTGGATATGCGGGTCCGGTGGTGTTCCGGGAGGGCCGGAGATCCACACCACACGGTTACGTCCGTCCTCGATGAGCACTTCGGCCCACGGGCTCTCCACCGGGTGCCGGCCCATGATGTTCGCATGGCGTGTGACCGTGAGGTTCTTTGTCTGTGCAGGACTGGTCATCTCGTAATCCTCTGGTTGGGCCGTTTGGTGTCGAGGGGAGCGTCAGTGTGGGCGACATCTTATATCGATGATTCGTCACACCGCGATCAAGATCCATCTGGAATGACCACACGCTCGGACCTGGAATCGTGTTTAATTCGCCGGGCGAAGCAATCCCTGGAACCCGGCGGCCACGCGGCCGCGGAAGGAACATGTACGAACTGCGCAGGACCTACGTCACATTGCCCGGCAAAGAGAGGCAGGTCGCCTCATTACTTCAGCGCATGGGCCAGATCCTGGTTGATGCCGGGGTTCGGAATCCGTTTCACGTGTCATTCAGCAGCGGTACCACG
>JASLLE010000036.1 GCA_030747175.1 Dehalococcoidia bacterium
GCCCTTGCCGACGATGGCCTGTGGTTCACGGACGCCACCACGAACTCGGAGAGCACGGAGCAGTCGATCCCGATCATGCTCACGAGCGCCATCCCCTCGTACTCTGTTCGTGAGGAGACGGGGTTGCCGATCGAAGATTTCGAGTCACGGAATCTTCTCCGGCTTCTCGACTCCGGAGCCGGAATCACCGTCTATCAGAACTTCTTCAACGACTGTTTTGTCAAGACGTTCCGAAAATGCGACCTCGGATCGTCGAAGAACCCGTGGGACAGGGTCCCCGGAACCAACGCATGGGACCGCCTGCCCGGCATCGCCACGCTCGTCTTCGAACGCCGACTTGGCACGTCCGGGGGTTGGCTGGTCGATGAGCTCGAGGCCCGGGGCCTGATGCCGATCCAGCCGGGACTGTTCGAACGGCCCCAGAAGATCCCGTCACTGATCGCCGACCTGGAATCGCAGGAGTCTTCGGAGATCGAAGGCGGCGTGTATTACGTCCACTCACCGCTGCCACATCCCCCGTACGTTTACGACGCGTCGGGGTCACTCGTGAACCACGCAAACACCGAGTGGCTGGAGGGCGGCGATTTCACGGCGACATACGAGAACTACCGCGCTCAATCGGCCTTCGCGGACAGACGGGTCGGAGAGTTGATGGCGACGTTGAAGGACAAGGGCGTATACGAAAACGCCGTCATCGTCCTCACGTCTGACCACGGGATCCGGCCCTGGCTGGACAGGATGACGGACCTCCAGGCGAAGGTGCCGCTCATCATGAAGGTCCCCGGCGTGATCCCGGGCATCGTCGAAACCGAATACCAGCACTTCGATTTCCTCCCGACCGTCCTCGATCTGCTGGGCATGGAACCTCCGGCCGGCATCGCGGGCAGATCAGCGGTAAGCCCCGGGGCGGCGGCCACCCCGAGAACCAGGCTCATCTACGAGTGGTCAGAACCGATCTACGAGTACGCGCCCGATAGCGGCGAATGGTTAAGCCGGTCCCCGTAGGTCCTGAATACGCGCCCGTCGAGTACCCGGGAGCGAATCCCACCCTTCAGGAATAAGATGTGCGGCACGACGGACCCCCAACGACGAACCCCGATGACGGCAGCGCGCTCCCTCGCAGCGCTGCGAGGCCTGCACGCCTCCAACGGGACAAAGGGACACTCACCATGAAATTCGGCCAGTTTGAACTCGTCCGGTGGCACCAGGACGTAACCCCCGCAGACAGCATCAGCCGCGCCATGGAGAAGATCGAACTCGGCGACCAGATGGGCATGGACGAGATCTGGCTTGCCGAGCACCACTTCTCACGCCACGGACTCGTCTCCGGCATCTTCTCCCTGCTCGGCAACGTCGCGTCCCGCACAAAGAACGCCCGGATCGGCACCGCGGTCGTCGTCCTGCCGTTCCACCACCCGATCCGGGTGGCCGAGGAAGCCGCGACCGTCGACATCCTCTCGGGCGGTAGGCTGACCCTTGGCGTGGGCGTCGGCTACCAGCGCATGGAGTTCGAAGCTTTCGGGCTAGACATCGAGGAGTCCCGCCGCAGGTTCCGGGAGTACATAACGGTCATCAAGAAATCCTGGGAGCCGGAACCCCTGACCTTCAAGGGCGACTTCATCGATGTCCAGGACGTCAGGGTGCTCCCGAAGCCCGTCCAGGAGGGCGGTATCCCGATCCATATCGCCGTCAGCACGAGCCCCGAGAGTGTCGATTTCGCCGCCAGCCAGAACATGCCGATCATCGTCGGAGGACCGACCGCCGCCATGGGGCAGGTGCCCGAGGTGTTGGGGCTGTGGCACGAGCGGATGGAGCATTACGGCAATCCCCACGAACACATTGATCTGGCGGTCGCGGTGAATATCTACGTCGCGCCGACGCAGGAGCAGGCGGAGTCAGATATCGCCGGGCTGGAGGACGTGATCGAGGAGGAATTCGCACGGGTCGGAAACCCGAGAAGCGCCGACGGGGTGACGCCCGAGGATTACAGGCACTGGGAGCACCGGGACCGGGACCGGGCCGTGGCAAACGAGGCCGCACGCGAGGCGGGAATCCTGCCGCTGGTAGGGACGCCCGAGGTAGTGATCGAGCGAATCGAGCACTGGCGATCCCTCGGAGTCAACTCAATCCGAGGCGCCTTCGGAGCAGCCGGTCTCGACCAGGGCAAGATGCTGGACAGCATGCGGATGTTCGCCGAAGAGGTGATGCCGCATTTTGCGGAAGAGGGTGTTGGGGCCTGACACCAGCGGTCCCGGGGAGTCGACCGGTCTTCATCAACACTGCCATGCGCCGGTGCGGAACGAAGACGATCTCATCGCCTTGCTGGAGAGGGCTGAGATCCGCGCCGCCGGTGCGGTTCCTCGGCAGTTGAAACAAAACGAGGCGAAGTGTCGCGAGGTAAAGTTCAGCAGATGTTTAGTGTCATTCGGTACATGTCGTTTGCCTGGCTGTTCGCTGTCGGTATTTCGTGGCTTGCGGCGATCGTTTTCATCGGTGCGTTCGAACCGATCTCTATCGGGATTGGTGTTGCCTGGTTGTCTGGAATGATTACAGCGAACCTTTTGAACGTAATTGATGTACGCGGCCAAGAGGCCCAGGTGTCCGATGCTGGATGAAACCGTACAGGGAGAAGTGAATTGAGATCTAACTGGTTCCGCGTGGTAGTCCAATATTCAGGCCTGATATCAGCATCGATCGGTATCCCAAGTTTCGCGGTCGGCAATTTTGAAGTAGCCGCCATCGGGATCGGCGGCACTCTTCTGGTGTTTTACATCACCAGTAGCTACGGACCCTTGCCGCCTTCGAGCAACCGGCCAGATGATCAACCGGGGAACCGTACAGGGAAAAGTGAAGCACCCAGATATGACGGCTTGCGGGTAGCAGGTCCAGGCGAAACATTTAGTACACGCCCATAACCGGTCTGCCCCACCGGCTCGCCGAGAACAGGGCGCTATGAAACGAAGTAACGGAAAATGTTTCAGGCGGGAACCTTGATTCACTCGATCCGGGGTTGAGCGTCCGCCAGATGCTCAAGGATTTCCGCGTTGACCGAGACGACTTCTTTACGAAGTTCCAGAGTCGCGTGTGACGCCTTCTCGTACCAATCCCGGAGCTCGTCCGGTACCAGGCGTTGAGATGACTGGACGATGTGGATAATCTCCTGAGTCGCTTCCGACGTAATACCGGCGACGTCAATTATTCGTTGCTGTAATTCCGCATCGTCCAGTTGATTTAATTTGATGTCCAACGCTAACTGGGCGTTTAGAAGTGCTTCATTTGATTCGGTCAATGTGCCTAAAGTGTGCGCCGTACTGCCAGTTTGAATTAGTACGCCGACGCTCGATAACCGGTGCGTCCAAGCAGTGACGTATTCACCAAGCGCCGATCTGACCTCTCCCAGTACGACTCCTTTCGCGGTAGCAAATCGCTCCGTTCTAGAATGCTGTTCTTGGGCAGTGATCAGCCGTCTACCTGACCAATAAGCCAGCCCGGCCGTTATCGCCGCAGCTGCCACGGCGGCGAACGCAGCTATTGCACCGGCCATAATGATCGGCCAGGCTCCAGTGCCTTCGTTAATGATTTGAAACGGAGTCGGTGTCGGTTCCATTGGTCAAGTCTACCGACCACGTTGAAACAATCCCGTCGATAATGTTGCATCCTGGTCATCGCGCCTCGTCGAGCAGCGGTCTTCCGCGTGTACGATGCGCTCACCGGTGACGGGGCGTTCCAGCGAATAGTCACCCTGATGCTGACTCGTCTGGCCCGCAAGCTGTCGGAGCAGGTGACACATGAGACGTTCCACCGAGGCGACTCGATCATTCGTTGTGGCGTTGGTTACAGCGATCGCAATGATCCTTCTTGGCTGCGAACCCACGGACGTCGAGGACGATCTCGATTCTTTTGAATCGCTCGCGGAAACCGTAGCCGTACAGACGAGTACGGAGATCCCGAACATTGGCAGCCCGGAACCGGTGGGCGGAACTATTGCGCCGTCGTTGCCCGAGCTGTTCAAAACACGGATAAGACTCAGCACGACGTCCGACTGGACAACACTCACCCTTCCGAACAACGTCGATTGGTTGAATGCGTCAGTGGTCTGGGTTATCGGTGAACCGACCGATGCGCAGGCTACAGGTGAAGCCGTCTCGCTGAATCAATCGTTTGACGATGCTGTTGGCGGCCATCTCGTGGAAATCATGGTCGAATATGACGTGAGGTTTCCCGAGAGTGACCCTTCAATCCACCTCCAGGCTCCCGTAATACCGAACCTGAATGTGCAGATTGAGCGCGGAGACATCGGATCGATGACGTTGGAGTTGGAGAGACTCGTCGACGACGTTTCATATGGAATCGAATATGTGAGTTGGGCCTCGGTGATAGGCGACGGACGGAATCCCAGAGTAGTCGACGTTGATCTTGACATGTTTGTCGACCCAGTCGGCCAGCAATACGCTGGTCAGGTAATTGACCGCTCTACCCTCGCCAAGAAGTTCATGTTCGGGTATCAGGGCTGGTATCTGTGTCCGGGTGACGGTTCCAGGACCACGAGTCAAGGCTATCAATGGGACCACTGGTTCACTGGTCTCGCCGCCCCTTCGAATGTCAACGTTGATTTCTGGCCGGATGTCCGTGAACTGACCGCTTCAGAACTGTGCGATACGGGCCTGAAGCGCGCCGACGGATCGGCCGTGCATGTTTATTCAAATTTCAACCGTCGTACGGTTCATCGGCATTTCAAATGGATGGCGGACTACGGGATCGATGGAGTGTTCCAGCAGCGGTTCATTACAGACATATCGGAACCCAATCATTCAGCCGATCGGACGGAAGTCGCGCGCCACGTCATGACCGGCGCGGAGCGGTACGGCCGCACATTCGCCATGATGTATGACATCGCCGGCCAGGGCGGACCCGGGCTTGCCGATACGTTAATTAGCGATTGGAAATACCTTGTAGACGAGGTCGGTCTGACCGACAGTCATGCATATCTCCATCATCGCGGTAAACCGATCCTTTCGATATGGGGTCCCGGATTCAACCACGTACCGGCTACACCGGAGGACATAATTCCCATACTTCAGTTCTTCCAGTTGGCACCTGCCCGTTATCAGGCGACGCTTATGCTCGGAGCACCGACCGACTGGAGGGATCTTGGAGTTGAACCGAACGAACGAGAAGGATTGGGCGACAGGGAGACCGACACACTCCCTGATCCTCTTTGGGAGGACATATTCCGCTCGTTCGACGTCATCAGTCCATGGTCGGTTGGGCGCTATGGGGACCAGGATCGAGCATTCGAATTTGCAGTCAACGAGATCTTGCCCGACACAACGGCCACGCAAGCCCACGGGATCGATTACGTCCCGGTCGTCTGGCCAGGATTCTCGTGGCACAACCTCAAATCTGATGAGAAACATTACGACATAAATGCGACGCCAAGGGACTGGGGAACGTTCTTCTGGTCACAGACAGCCAACGCAATCAATTCAGGCGTGACGATGCTTTACGGTGCCATGTTCGACGAGATAGATGAAGGAACCGCCATATTCAAACTCGCTGAAACGGCAGACGATGTTCCCTTCACTGGTCTCGCCGCCGGCCCTGCCATTGGTCTGGATGTCGATGGATACGACTTGCCATCGGATTGGTACTTGCAATTGGCGGGCATGGCCTCGGAAATGTTGCGCGGGGAGCGCGAAGTGACGGACATCCCACCGATAATCGCGCCCTTGAACTGAAACACCACTGTGATCAGGTCGAGGTCTCAACCCCATTCGGTGGATTTAGGGAGGAGGTGTTTAGCGGCCGAGAAACAATCCCGACGATAAAGTTGCACGCAACAGATGTTCGGAAATGTTGCACACACTTCGACCACGAATACCGCCGTGACGGTCGACGGTGAAAACCGGCCAACTCACGTAAAAATCTGCAACAGATCAACCCATCCGTTACACCGCGCCCCGATTCAGATAGCCATTCGTTCGTAGTCAGTGGAGCCTCGAACGCGGGAAGGCGGTGTACTGATGCAACAAAACTCCACGATTGGAGGGACGTGCCAGAACTGCTTTCGGGTGACGAACTCGGGGAATTCGATTGAACGCCAATGGGCCACAATGTTGCCCCCTCGCATCGCGCCACCACATCCTCCACACTGTGTGTACGAATAATCCGCACGCGCAACAAGCGCCGACGCCAGGAGTCGATCGTGGACGAGGGGGTTCACTTGATGGACTATTCAGGACTGTTCTCTTCTAATACACCGTTGCCGGTCGATATGCCGGCGGGCTTACAGGCCGACACGAAGTACGTCTTCTCGGTCACCTACGCCGACCAGGGCGTGTTCCCGACCGAGGGGCTGATCGAGTCGCTCAGCAAGGTCATCCGGAACGAGGGGCAGACCCTGTCCCAGTACCCGCCGCCGCAGGGCCACCTCGGCATGCGGGAGCTGATCGCCGGGACACTCGCCGGGCAGCGCGGGGCGGCTGGCATCGATCCACAGTCCATCTTCCTGAGCAGCGGCGCGGGCGGCGCGATCGGCGCAATCCTCGACGTGTTCATCGACCCCGGGGACGTGGTGTTCGTCGAAGAGTTCAGCTACCTCGGCACCATGCGCATGCTGCTGGAGCGCGGCGCCGACGTGAGGCACGTCCCGACCGACGTCAACGGCATGGACACAGACGCGCTCGATCGCATGATCGGAGAGGCCATCGCCGAGGGCGCAACGCCCAAGATGATCTACACGATCTCGGTCTACCAGAACCCGATGGGCGTGACCTTGAGCCACGACCGGCGACGCCACATGGTGCAGATCGCCCAGAAGCACGGCGTCCCCATCTTCGAGAACGAGTCGTACGCCGACTTCCGGATCGACGGAGACCCGCTCCCGCCGGCGATGCTGGGAATGGATGACCAGGACAGCGTCATGTACGTCTCCGCCTACACCAAGCTCATCGGCTGCGGCCTGAGGCTCGGCTACGGAGTCGTGCCCGCCCCGGTCCTGGACTCGCTGAAGACGGTCCGCTTTGGCGGCGTCCCCAGCCACCTCGCTGCGATGGCCGTGTACCAGTACCTGACCGACAACCGGGAGGAGTACATCAGCGATGTCGCCGGGTCGCTACGGGCGAGTCGTGACTCCATGCTGGGTGCGCTCGAAAAGCACTTCCCGTCGAACACGTCCTGGAGCAGGCCGGACGGCGGGATGATGATCTGGGTTGAGCTCCCGGAAGGGGCCGACACGATGGCTGCGCTTCCTGCCGCCGTCGAGGCCGATGTGAAGTACAACCCGGGACCGGTGTTCCGGGCTGAGCGAGACCGCGCCAATTACCTGCGACTGACCTACAGCCATAACTCGCCGGAAGAGATAGGCGATGGGATCGAGATCCTGGCCGGGGTGTTCCAGCGCGAGGGGCTGTTCGGGTAGGCGCGTTGTTGGACCCGCCCTTCGAGAGCCTCAGGGTGGGTTTTGGCCGCCTCGGGGTGGGCGATCCCCCTCAGGCCGTCTGATGTGCTGGCCGACGCAGTGTAGGAGCAGGCTTGCTCCGCCCTGCGCTGGACGTACCGAACGGATGTAGTCCCGGGACACAAGGTTGCTGTCCGCATACTGTAGAGGCGTATGGCAATACGCCCCGGCCGATGGTTGGCGACCAGTACGAATGTCGTACCAGACGGCGTGTTCGTGCAATCGGGATGCGTCGGAATGCTGGCCGGGAGATTCCTCGCGTGCCGACTTCGGAATGACGATTCGGGCGCGTTGCGCCGTCGCCGGGCGCACCCCTTCGAGAGCCTCAGGGTGGGTCTGGACGCCTCAGGGTGGGTTTGAGTTGTAGCGGCGAATGGCAATACGCCCTCAGGACGCGACGGTGAGCGCCAACTCCGTCTTTACGCCCCGGAGATCGTGGCCACCACGGCCCACACAACGTCTTCCGTGTTATGGGCGCCGCCCACATCTGCGGTGCGCATGCCTGTCTCGGAGATCGTGGTCGCCACGGCGTCCTTGATTAACTGTGCCGCCCGCAGACACCCGGGGGCGTCGTGCCTGGCTCCCAGCCAGTCCAGCATCATCGCCGCCGACAGGATGCATGCCACCGGGTTCGCCTTTCCGCTGCCCATGATGTCGGGGGCCGTGCCGTGTGCAGGTTGGAAAACGGCGTTGTTATCGCCGATATCGGCCGAAGGCGCGAACCCCATCCCGCCGACCAGTCCGGCGGCGAGGTCCGACAGGATGTCCCCGAACATGTTCTCGGTCACCAGCACGTCGAACTCCCAGGGCCGGCGCACCATGTCCAGCGCAGCCGCGTCCACGTACAGGTGATCGGACCCGATATCCGGGAAGCTGACAGCGCGTTCATCAAAGATCTCACGAAAGAAGGCGAACGACTTGAACACGTTCGCCTTGTCGACCAGCGTCACGTGCCCGGGGTGGCCCTGCGATTTGCGCTGGCGTGCCAGGTTGAAGGCGAAATCGAACAGCCTTTCCGACGTCGCACGCGTGATTACCAGCGTGTCGCGCGCCTCGCGGTCGTCCTCCACAACGCCCTTTCCGTGCGAGGCGAACAACCCCTCCGTGCTCTCGCGGATCAATACGAAGTCGATATCAGAGGACCGTGGATCGGCCAGCACTCCCGGTCCGTTGGCGAAGGTCATGGACGGCCGAACCCCGGCGTAGAGGTTGAAGTGGAATCGCAGATCGAGTTGCGGAGCGATCTCCGTGCCGTCCGGGTATCTCACAGACGGCAGACCCATCGCTCCCAGCAGAATGGCGTCGGACTCCTCGGCCGCCTTCAAAGTGTCGCCAGGAAGCGCGACACCCGTGTCCCGGTAATGACCCGCACCGGCCGGCAGTGTCTCGATGTTTAGCCGGAATCCACCCGACTTCTCCCGGGCTGCGCTCAACACCTCAAGAGCGGCGTCGATGACTTCGATGCCGATGCCGTCACCCGGCAGGACCGCAATACGGAACGAGGTTTCGTTGGTCAAATATGTGTCCTTGTTTTGTAATTGTTGAGGTCCCGGGATCGAAGGCCAGGATCCGTTACGCGCGGATTCGGCAGAAATCCCCCGTGTCCACTCCAATGCGCACGAAGGCGAATGGGAGCAACATTATCGTCGTCGGGATGCACGGACTCAGTTTCGCCCCCGGAGCCTACGACATGTTCACCCGCAGATACATCATGTTCATGGCGGTCGCCGTCGCGGCGCTCGTGGCCCTCGCGTGCTCAAGCGGGGCGGACGAACCGTCCGACTCCTCGAACGGCTCCGATTCTGGAACCTCCCGGGAATCCGGCTCGCGCTCCGAGGATTCCAGTGGCCCGGGATCAGATGATTCAGCCGATTCGACGTCAGATGCCGCCGACACGCCGACGCCGCAACCCGAGTTCTCCGGCTACTCGCTTGACCTGTCGGAAGGCGACTTCTGGGAGTACCGCTGGAGCTACGTAGATGGCGCTTGCATCCGGTTCTCGTGCAGTTCCGATAAAGATGACGGTGTTTTCCAGGTGACGCTCGGCGGGCAACGCGAAATCGAAGGCGTGCCGGTCTACGCGCTGCAAGTCACGGGCAAGTCGGCGGTGGATATCTCGGGCGAAAACCGGGAATTCGCGCCTCGCTGGGACTATCTCGGCGTGGACGGCGACCGGCTCGTGGTATCCAACGGCAGCCGGTTAACCACGCTGTTCGATGCCGGGACCGGAAAGTGGGCCGGCAGCGGTTATTTCACGACCCGCTTCAATGAAAAGGAACTGGTATCCGCCGGAACCAGCAGCCTGTCCAGCGGTCTCGAAATCGCCGGTTGGCCTGGAGTTGCGCCGGGCGCGTGGCAGTACGTCGGCAGATCGGACAGCCAGAGCCAGTGCGAGATCATTGCCGGAGAGCGGATCTGCCCGAACGAAGATACGTTCTCCTACACGGAAAACGAGTACTACCGAGCGGGTATAGGCCCCGTCGCTTACCAGTTCCGGAACTCGGTGAGCTTCGACGGGATGGAGAACACCTTCTCGACGACCGAGTGGGTCGCGCTCGTGGCCTCGTCACTGCGCGGCGACGCAGCAGCGCCGACACCAACGCCGGTGCCCCCGTCGCCGACACCGGTGCCGCCGCCCGAGCCGCCGGACACCTCGGGCCTTCTCCCGCTATTCGGACCGGTCGATGGAAACCTGCGACTGGACCCGCGAAGCCGACAGATCCCTGATTTCTCGAGCGGACTGAGCCTTGATCGGGCGATCGTGCAGGTTGAATTCACCAACCCGGATATTTCGGGTGGCCGGTGGAGCCACGGGATTACCTTCCGTCAGTCCGAGGAAGAGGTCTTCCACGCCGTCTACTTCACCGGCATCGGCGACTGGGGACACTTTGTCCGCACCGGGACGCTCGCATCGGAGATCGATCTGGATAGCGGGACCGTTCCTAACAACCGCACATCGGGCGCTGCAAACGTCCTGACCCTGGTTTTCGATCGGACAGAAGGCCAGCTCTTCCTGAACGACGAGTTCGTAGCGGACCTGGACCTCAGCGCGCCGGGCGCGCTCGGACCCGGCGATATCCGTGTGATGTCGGGCCTGCTGGCCTCCGACTTCCTGGACGGAAGCCAGAGCGCCTACTCGGGCTTCAGCGTCTTCCCGCTGCGCTAATACACCGTCCCGCATCTGCGTCCGGCAGGGCATACTGCGGGCTCGTCACGCGATGCAACGCCGCCCACCTGGTACCCGTGGCGCTAACTTCGACCGCGCGCGTCGCCGGAAAATCAGGAGTCCTGAAATGGCAGCACCTATCGTCACGAGCATAGAACTGCTCGAGTTCAGCTATACACGTCCCGACGTCGCCCCGCACGAGAAGACGCGGGCGATGCTTTACTCTCCCGGGGCAACCGCAACCCTCAAAGCGCGAGCGTTACGCGTCTACACAAACTCCGGAATCATCGGCGGCTACGTTGGCGGCAACGCCACCGAGTACGCCGGAATCCCGCAGGTAGCGTACGCGCTGATCGGCAAGAACGCCCTGGCGCGCGAGGCGTTCTACACGACGGCGAAACAGGCGCTAAAGCAGCACGCCCGCATGGGCCTGTCCCAGATCGACATGGCGCTCTGGGACATCGCCGGCCAGTACTACGACGCACCGATTTACGAACTACTGGGCGAGTTCAGGAAAGACCTGCCTACCTACGCATCAACCACGCCCGGGGACGACCACCCGGATGGACTGTCAACCCCCGAGGCCTACGCGGATTTCGCTGAACAGTGCCTCGAACTGGGCTACCCGGCGTACAAGATCCACACCTGGCGAGAAGCGCCGATGAAGAAGCACATCGACATGCTCACCGCCGTGGCGAACCGGGTAGGCGGCAAGATGGACCTGATGCTGGACCCGGCGAGCACCTTCATGACTTTCGCAGACGCCTACAAGATCGGCCGGGCCTGCGACGACCTCGGGTATCTGTGGCTCGAAGACCCCTACCGGGATGGCGGCGTGTCCGCGTTCGGGCACCGGAAACTGCGCCAGATGATCCGCACGCCCATCCTGCAAACGGAGCACATTCGCGGTCTTGAGCAGCACGTCGACTTCATCGTGGCAGACGGGACCGATTTTGTGCGAATCGACAACGACTACGACGGCGGCATCACCGGCGTCATGAAGATCGCCCACGCCAGTGAAGGGTTCGGGCTCGACGCTGAGTTGCACGGCCCCGGCCCGGAGCGGCGGCACGTGATGGCGGCAATCCGAAACACCAACTATTACGAACTGGGGCTCATTCACCCGAAGATGGGCCGCGCGGCGCCTCCGATCTTCCTCGATGGCTACTCGGACGAGATCGATGCGATCGACAGCAACGGAAACGTCCAGCCGCCGGAGAAGCCGGGCATCGGCGTGGAGATCGACTGGGCGTTCATCGAGAGGAATACAACAGACAGGACGGTGTTTGAGTAGGGTCGATCCCGGCATCCGCGGGTCCACAAGCGAGGTGCAACACCCTCCGCCGGCCCTGTTGTCCTGAACTCGATTTTTGTCGGTGATGAGCGATCAGATGCGAGTTCAACGTGCTCGGAACACATAACCACCCACGGACCCCCTCCTGAATCACGAGGGGGCGACCGGCTAGCCTCCTCCCTGGCAGGGAGGAGGTCTGGAGGTGGGTCGCGTCATGCGGACACACGTCTTTTAATCCAGCAGAACCAGCGCCCACACCACCGGCACGCTCGCCAGCGCTACGAAGACCGCCGCGGACGCCAGGTCTTTTGCCCGGCCTGATAGCTCGTTGTGCTCGGTCCCGATGCGGTCCACGACCGTCTCCACGGCGCCGTTCAACAGCTCGACCAGCAATACGAGCATCAAGGGCAGTATCAGCAGCGATCGCTCGACGCCGTTGTCACCCAGCCAGATAGCGATCGGGGTGAGGATGAGAGCGCCGACGATCTCTTGCCGGAACGAGGTGTCGTTACCGAGCGCGTGCCGAAAGCCGCGCGCCGTGTAGCGCGCCGCCCTGGCGATCCGTATGACGTTGAAGAACCCGGTCCGCGGGTCCACACCCGGTTCAGGCACGCTCGTCCGCTCTCCTACTCGTACGCCGTCACGATGGCGGCCTTGAACGCGTCTTCGTCGATCACCAACCCGTGACCGGGATCGTCTTTGAGCGTGATCGTTCCGGTCGCTCCATCAAACGTGATCGGGTCCTGGAAAAGAGCCTCAAGGTCAGACCTCGGGCCGGTGTACTCGTGCGGCCGTTCCGGGTGCCGAAGCGTCGAGCAGAACGCCAGCGATGCGGCGTTTCCGATGGACGGCTGCGTCATGTGCGGGATGATCTGCATGTCTGCCACTTCCGCCATCGCGCCGATGCGGAGGATCTCGGTGATGCCGCAGCACTTGGTGACGTCCGGTTGCAGCAGGTCCGGCCGTGCGACCTCGATCAGGTCTCGGAACTGCCAGCGCGTGTACTCCTGCTCGCCCGCCGAAACAGGCACGTCCAGCGCGTCCGCCACTTCACGTATGCCCTTGTAGTTGTAGGGCAGTACCGGCTCTTCGTAGTGGTAGATGCCGAGCTTCTCGAACTCCCGGCCCTGCGAGATAGCCGCGCTTACCGAGTAACCGTTGTTGACGTCAAAACTCAAGGGCACCTCGTCAGGCAGCCACTCCCGGCAAACACGGAACATCTCGAGGTCGGTTTTCAGCCGCCTGTCCTGTCGATACTGCCAGTCCATGCGAATCTTGAACGCCCGAAAGCCCTGGTTGTAGCCGTCCTCGACCTTCTGGCGCATCTCCTCCGGCGTGTCACGTGAGCCGCCGCCGATGCTCTTGTACATCTTGAAGGTCTTTTTTGTGGCCCCGCCCATCAGTTGATAGAGCGGCATGTTGGCGGCCTTCGCCTTGATGTCCCACAGGGCGATGTCGACCCCCGAGATGGCGTTCGGTCCGGTGCCCATGCCGCCGATTTTGAAGGTGCCGAAGAACATGTCATCCCAGAGCCGGTCGGTGTCGCGCGGGTCCTTTCCGATCAACTTCGGCTTGAGGGCCTTCTGCACGTAAACCGCGGTCACGTCCGACTGGACGACCGGGCTGCACTCCCCGACGCCCTCAATGCCCTCATCCGTGTAGATGCGGACGAAGACGCTGGTGGTGTTGAGGACGTATGTCTTGACGTCTGTGATCTTCAATTTTGTTCCTGTCTGATGGGATGGAGTTGGTGCGGCTCGTGTCAATGCGGTGGGATTGAAGGATCTTCTCCCTCACCCAACCCTCTCCCGCTGGGAGAGGGCGAAGTCGGAAGACCTCCATTTTCAGAACGCCGCTTCTGCTGCTTTGAATGCGTCTTCATCCAGCACCAGGCCGTGGCCCGGCCGGTCCGGCAGATCTACGAACCCGTTTTCAGGGATTATCGGCTCCTGGAACAGGCTCGCTACCGCGTCGAGCGAACCGCTGAACTCGTACGAATACTCGTGCGGCCGGACGGCGTGCTGATAGGTCGCGTAGAGGTTCAGGCTGGCGGCGCTTGAGATGCCCGCCGAGGGGCAGTGCGGCATCATCGGCTTGTTGTACGCCTCGCACAGCGTGAACACCTTGCGAAGGCCGGTTATGCCGCCCGCCATCGCGATGTCCGGCTGCACGATGTCAGGATCGCCTATCAGGATCATGTCCCGGAAGTTGTACAGCGAGCGTTCGTTCTCGCCGGACGAGACCGGCACGCTGAGCGCCTCGACCACCTGCTTCAAACCAAGGTAGTCGTACTGCGGAAGCGGCTCCTCGAAGTGCGCCAGTCCCTGCCCCTCCATGTACCGGCCCTGCTGGATGGCCGTGGACACGGTGTAGCCGTTGTTTGCGTCGAAACTGAGCGCGGCATCGTCCGGCAGGAAGTCCCGGCAGGCGTCGAACAGCCTGAGATCCTTCGCCGGGTCGGAATCGAGCCGGTTGTTGTACCAGTCCATCCGAATCTTGAAAGCGCGATAGCCGAGATCCCAGCCTTCCTTGACCCGATCCAGCATCTGGTCGGGCGTCTTCTGCCAGCCGAGTCCAGAGCTCCAGTAAACGGGGATATGGGTGCGTGCGGCACCGCCCAGCAGCCTGTAAATAGGGAGGTTGGCCGCCTTGCCCGCGATGTCCCACAGGGCAACATCGATCGCGCCCATGCCTGTGCTCTGGAGTCCGCCGGGGCCAAGTGACTTGGTCTCGGTCCAGACGGCGTCCCACGCGGCCTGTGTGTCACGCGGGTCCATCCCCACGATCATCGGCCCGGCGATGTCTTCGATGAAAGGTTTGAGCGACTGCCAGTAACGGCCGCTGCACTCGCCGATGCCCTCGATGCCCTCGTCGGTTTGGACGCGGACGATCAGCGGGACGGACGAGCTTGAGATGTTATCGGCGCTGAACCTGATTGGTGTTGCTGTGACTGATGTGATCTTCATGGTGGAGATTCTTTCTGGAAGGGGTGACGTACCGGTGAAATGCAGCGGACAAACGCCCGCTACCTGTCCATCCGGTAGGCTTCGACCGCCTCATCTACGACCACGAGGCCGTGTCCCGGGCGATCCGGCAGGTCGGCGAAACCGTCTTCCGGGACGATCGCCTGCTCAAAGATCCTTGTCGCGTTCTCCAGTCCGCCGTTGAACTCCCAGCTGTACTCGTGCGGCAGCGTGGCGTTCACCTGTGTCGAGTAGACGTGGAGGCTGACGGCGTTCTGGATGCCGGCGCCCGGGCCGTGCGGAAGCACCGGCTTGTTGAACGCCTCGCACAGCGTGAATATCTTCCTGATCGGCGTGATTCCGCCGACAAACAGCAGGTCCGGCTGGAGGATGTCCGGGTCGCCTATCTCGATCAGGTCCCTTATGTTCCAGAGTGTGTGTTCCAGTTCGCCAGAGGTCACCGGCATGTCGAGGGCATCGACCACCTGTTTGAGGCCGGCGTAGTCGTATTGCGGCAATGGCTCTTCGTAGTGGGCGGCCCCCATGTCCTGCAACTTCAGGCCTTGTTCGATGGCCGTCGAGACCGAGTAGCCGTTGTTGATATCTATGCTCAACCGGCAGTCGTCGCCCAGGAACTCTTTGCAGGCCTTGAACCGGGCGATGTCGCCCGCCGGGTCCACATCCTGCCGCTGGTGCATCCACTCAAGTCGCAGCTTGAATGCCGTGAATCCGGCCTCTCGTCCTTCGCGCATGCGCTCGACCAGAGCTTCGGGCGAACCGGGGTCACCTTCCCTGCCCGTTCTCGCCCTGGCCGTCCATCCAATGCCGGTGCTCCAGTAGACCGGAAGGTGGGTCCGGGCTGCGCCGCTCATGTAGCGGTACAACGGCTGGTCGGCGGCCTTGGCGGCGATGTCCCAGCAAGCGATATCGATGGCGCCCATGCAGATCATCTGCATACCGCCGGGGCCGATCCACTTGGTAGGCGGGAACATGGCGTCCCAGATGAGCTGGGTGTCGCGCGGGTCCATACCCATGACGATGCTGCCGAGGTCCTCTTCGATGAAGGGCTTCATCGAGCGCCAGTAGCGCGCCTGCGCCTCCCCGATGCCCTCAATGCCCTCGTCGGTACGTACACGTACCAGCAACGGCCCTGACTCGATAGGGATGGCTTCTACGGAAGTGATCTTCACGGCGAGTTTCCTGTCGTAGCTGTGGACGGCATGTCCTGACGATTGGCAGCGCGGCGCAAGGGTAATGCAAACGCAGCGCGCGCGGAGCGCGGGAACATGCTCCGCGGCCTGTAAGCTAGCCCGCGAAACAGATACTCCCACGAACTTCGCCCGGAGCATGCAAGTTGCCTGACGATAATTCTTTCGCATTCACGCCCGCACACGAGCTGTCGCGTATGGTGGCCGCCCGCGAGGTGTCCCCGGTCGAGCTGGCCGAGTGGACTCTTCGTCGAATTGACGAGACCAACGACACGCTGCACGCCTACCTGACGGTTATCGGGGATCAGGCGATGGAATCGGCGCGCGCCGCAGAGGCAACGGTGATGCGCGGCGACGAACTCGGGCCGCTCCACGGGTTGCCGTTCCCTATCAAGGACCTGGTGCCGACCGCGGGAGTCCGCACGACGTTTGGCTCGGCCGCATACGCCGACAACGTCCCTGATAACGACGACATCGTTGTCACTCGGATCAAAGCCGCGGGCGCTGTGATTATCGGCAAGACCAACACACCGGAGTTCGGGCATCTCGGCTACACGTCCAACAAGCTGGGCGACAACTGCCGAAATCCGTGGGACGTGACGCGAGAAAGCGGTGGTTCGAGCGGTGGGGCTGCGGCCTCTGTGGCGGCCGGGATCACGCCGCTGGCGCAGGGCGGAGACGGCGGCGGGTCGATTCGGATTCCCTGCTCGCTGTGCGGGTTGTACGGGATCAAGGGAAGTGAGGGGCGCGTACCGCGCTCGGGTGGTGGTGATGCGGCCTGGCATCCTTACAACCTGGCGCAGACCGGTCCTCTGAGCCGAAACGTGCGTGACTCGGCGTTGCTGATGTCGGTCCTCTCCGGTCCGGACAATGACGCTGCGCCGGGGACGTTGGAGGGGCCGGGTCCGGACTATTTCGGGGCGCTCGGGCGTGGCGTCAAAGACCTGCGCATCGGATGGACGCCGGACATGGGCGGCAACGCCGTGGACCCTGACGTAGCTGAGATGACGGCGCACGCAGCACGATCGTTTGAAACGCTGGGCGCGACTGTCGAGGAGTTCGATTTCGAGATCGATCCCGACGAGATGTGGTATTCGTTCCGTAACTATTTCGATCTCAAGGCGCTGGTCGGCTACGGCCACCTGCTCCGCGATACGCCGGAGTTACTCACCGACTATGTCCGGGAGGGGATGCAGTACGCGACAACGCTGTCCGCAGTGGATCATCACGAGACGATGGCCTTTGTTGCGCGGTTGCGGGACTACTTCCGGCGGCTGTTCGAGCGGTTCGACCTCGTATTGAGCCCGACGCTGGCGACAACGGCGTTCAAAGTGGCTGACGGACCGCCACGAGAGATCGGTGGCCGGTTCATGGACCCGGATCGCGCGTACTGGACGTGGAGCCCGTTCACCTACTCGGTGAACATCTCCGGGCATCCCGCGGCCACCGTGCCCTGCGGGTTTGACCGGGACGGGATACCGGTCGGCCTGCACCTGATCGGCAGGTTCGGTGACGAGGAGACGGTGCTGGCGGCCTCGGCGGCTTTCGAGGAAGCGACCCCGTGGGCGGACAAGACGCCGCCAGCTATTTAAAGCCAGGGCGTGGCCGCCCGCCCCCGTCCTACAATTTGTCATCAAGGACATGTATGCCCGGAATGGCTGCGGATCGTTGTGCGCGAGTGATGTAGGGGCGTATGGCAATACGCCCACGCCGGCCCTTCGAGGGCCTCAGGACACGGATGACATGCCGTTTAATCGGCCACTCCGCGGTCGGTACTCGCCTACCCGCCCCCGTCTTGGACGACCTGCTTCTCGACCTGCGCCGACATCTCGTTTTGACGCGACCGGATGTCGTCCGGCCAGCCCGACTTTATGTAGGCGAGTACGGCGTAGACCTCGCCGTCACTGAGCTTGCCCCGGAACGGCGGCATGATCTGCGCAGCCGGCGGGCCGTCGAGGATCCACTGGAACAGGTGCCTGTCGGCGTGGTGCCAGGTGTGGCCGTCTACACCATGCGGCGGTGTGCCGGGGAGTGTGGGGGGACCGGTGATATCGCCGTGACAGGTGGCGCAATTTGAGACGTAAACCTGCTCCCCGGCCGCGACGCGTTCATCCGTGACCTCGACCGGGAACGGTGAGTCCGTACCCGATCCTCCTTCGCAGGCCATGAGAATCACGGCGACGACGCCGACCGTTATACAGGCGCGTCGATGGAAGCGAGTAAGTCGATAAGCCAGGGTCATGTCTAGCCGGCTCCTGTCGTTCGGGTTTTGATGACGCCCTGTCGCGCGGCTGTCCCTTGACCGGGATGATGGCCCTGTCCCGGTATCGTTGAAATCGCTTGTCCGGACACATCGGTTTTCACCGCCAACGATTCAGCCTCGCGAGAATTCCCGGATAACGTTCCAGTAATCCGGCGTCAGCGAGTTATAGACGAAGTAGGAGTATCGCCTCACGCCATGTCGTTTCATCACGCCGAGCATTCGCCGCAATTCGGACGGCGTAATCCAGGTGCTCCCGAAGTGCTCCAGCCCGACCCACGGCACGAAGTCGTCCAGGTCGCCGACGGCGGCGATCATCTTCCTGACCTGGTCATCCACCGTGGACTCGAACCAGCCGTCCGGAGCCTCAGACCCCCACCCGGGCACCGAGTAGCTCTTCGGGATCGGGATATCGAATGCGGCGCTGAACCATTCGGAGGCAGCCTCGACACCCAACCCCGGGTTCCACTCCGCCAGCGTCTCCACCCAGTTCATCGCCGTGCCGCGCAGACCCGCCACACCCCCCGGCCACCAGTAGAGTTTCGGGAGTTGGAAATCGGAATAGTTACGCGTCCGGCGCAGGTTGTGGCCGGTTATCGGGGCGAGCGCCGGCATGCGAGATGACACGCCCACCGACAGTTCAGGGTGGTATTCCTTGATGCCGCCGTAAATCGCAGAGATGTGCTGCTCAACCGCGGCGTGCTTGAATCGCATCCAGTCCAGCACCGCAAGATGCTCCGACCACAGCTCGTATCCGGCGAACATGCCGCCCCGGTTTGCGACGGCGTCCGCGACGCCCTCCGGCGTCAGGGACCGCAACTGATCGCCAAAGGCGTCACGACCTTCGATGACCCGCTCGTAGCTGATTCCGAGCCGCTCCGCGACCCGCTGGCAGTTGCGTCAGCCACACTCCTCGATGAACAGCTCATCCCGGTGCCCGGGCTTGATCTCCCACTTGAAGTCCGGGCCGTCCAGGATCATGCCGTTTAACGACGGATAGTTGGCGAGGGTGTCACGCGTCCGTGCGACCGCGTATCCGGCGAGTTCAGGGTCGTTGACGCAAAAGGGCGCAGCTTCCTGCCCCCCGGTGCCGAAAGCGCCTTTCAGAAAATACGCCTTATCGTCGACAAGGTTGATGCGAAAACCGCGTTCTGAAGCGCGGGCCATGACATCTTTGAGCTGCTCGCTTTCACCCCTCACTGAAGACGGCATCTCCGGCGGCTGGTATGCCAGCCCGTCATAGAGCGCGTGATCCGGTATGTAGGACGGAACCGGCACCCGGTTAACCGGCGCACCGCCAACCGCGGCGAGCCCACGCGGGTTCGTGTCTTCCAGCTGCGGGTATGTGGAGCCGTCTGAATCGTGATTCGACGGGTCGTCCAGCAGCGCGAGCCACTGGATGGTGACCTCGTTAATCCCGGTTTCTTCCATCTCGTCCCAGAACCCATCGTCGTAAAGGACGCCAAGAGGCGGACGGACGAGCATGACGGGCGTGACCGGGGGCATGCATGGGCCTTTCTTGTGGCTGTTCAGTAATCGGCGGAAGCTGTGCTCCGGGCAGGACAATCATACGGCCGGGCCGGAGCGCATCCAGATCCAGGTGACGTATGCGTCGAGGTAGGCCTCAGTCGGCCGGTTCAGACACGTGCTCTTGCCTGGCTCCATCCACCTCGTCCCCGTCCAACCCGGTGTCCAGAAACGGCAGATCGGCCGGTATCGCCGTGAACTGCTCCTCGTATAGCTGCCGGAACAGGCCGGAGCGCGATACGAGCTCGTCGAACGTGCCGCGGTCGATGATGCGGCCATCGAGCACGACCAGGATCTGGTCGGCGGCGATGATTGTGGAAAGGCGGTGCGCTATGGCGACGGTCGTGCGGCCCTCCATCAACTCCCCGAGCGCACGCTGGACGAGCCGCTCAGATTTCGTATCCAGGCTGCTTGTCGCTTCATCGAGGAGCAGCACCCGGGGGTTGGCCAGCACGGCACGAGCTATCGCCACCCGCTGACGCTCGCCGCCGGAGAGGCGATACCCGCGCTCGCCGACGATGGTGTCGAACCCATCCTGGAGGCCGACGATGGTGTCATAGATCTGTGCGGCCTTCGCGGCGCGGGCCAGATCGTCCTCCGACGCCGAGGGGTCGCCATACCTGAGGTTATCGGCGATCGAGGCGTGAAACAGGAAGGGGTCCTGGCTCACTACGCTGACGAGCGTGGAAAGGTCCCGCAACGCCATGTCACGGATGTCGATGTCGTCGATCGAGACTTTCCCGCTATCCACGTCGTAGAGTCGCGACATCAGGTAACCGATAGTGGTCTTTCCGGACCCGCTTGGCCCGACGAGGGCCGTCAATCGGCCCGCCGCCGCGGTGAACGTCACGTCCTCCAGCCCGAAGCTATCTTCAATCCCGCGCGCTGCGTCGTACTGAAACCCGACTTCCCGGAACGCGACTTCGCCCCGTACCGAGCTTCGCTCCACCGGGACCGGGTCCGGCGGGTCCTTGATCTCGGGCTCAAGGTCCAGGTACTCGAATATTCGTTCAAACAGCGCCAGCGCGCTGGTGACATCCACCCCGCGGTTCAACAGTCCTGCAAGCGGGAAGAGCAGCCTCGTCTGGATGGCAGTAAAGGCGACGATCTCACCAACGGAAAGGCCGGCCTGATTGTTGAAGAGCAACCAGCCGCCAAAGGCCCACACGATGGCCGGGGCCATGCCGAAGAAGGTCTGCACCAGGACAAAGAAGCCTCGACCGGTCATCTGCTGGCGCACCGAAACCCGCGTCAACTCCTCGTTGGTGGCGTCAAACCGGTCGAGTTGCTCGCGCTCCCGGCCGAAGGTCTTGGCGAGCATCACTCCGGACACGGAAAGCGTCTCGCCGGCGCTCGCCGTTAATTCCGCAACCGCCTGTTGCGCCTCGCGGGTGAGTCGGCGGCGGCGACGGCCGACTTTCACCGTAAAGAACACGAATACCGGCGTGACGCCGAGCGCCACGAGCGATAGTTGCCACGAGATGATCACCATCGCAATGACGGACGCGATCACGATGGCGGCGTTGGATACGATGGTGCTTATCGTGTCGGTCAGGACGAGCTGAGTGTTCGTCACGTCGTTCGTGAGGCGTGACTGGATTTCGCCCGTGCGGGTACCCGCGAAGAAGGAGACGGGCTGACGCTGGAGGTGGCTGTAAAGGCGGCCCCGCAGGTCCCGCATCACCGATAGCCCCACCCGCGTGTTCAGGTGCGCCTGTAACAGGCTGAATCCGCCGGAGGCAACGGTCACACCGATCATGACCCCGGCGATGGTGAATAGCTGGCCGGTATCGCCGTTCGGTATCGCGTCGTCGATGATCGTGGCGACGAGTAGCGGCGGGACGATCCCCAGGCCGGCGTTGATCAGGACGGATGCGATCACGCCAGCCAGGCGGCGGCGGTAGGGCCGGTACAGGGCGAAGGTGCGCCACAGCGTGTCGCGCTTGATCGGGCGCTCGGGCGCGTCAGCTGGAGGTCGGTTGAACCCCATCCGGCCGCCGCCGGTGTGTCCTGTTTGCATCATAGGCGTTCAGAGAGCGCCGTCGGAGGGTCAGAAACGATGATCGGAAGAGCGGCGCGCCGGTACAAGCCTAACCGCGCCGCGGGTCGTGGGTAGCTCAGACGTTTGCCGCGGGAGCTATAAGCGATCCGGCCGAGACACGGCGGGGCTTCGGGGCGCCCTTGTCAGCAACACCAGCACGGCAGCTGCGATCATCAGGCCGACTCCTACCCACCACACGGAGTCGTAGGAACCGGTCGACTCATGCACGTAACCGGCGATCGGCGCGCCGGCCCCGCCGACAACCAGGTTTATCGGCATCACGAGACCCCGGATGCTGCCGAGGTGTTCGCGGCCGAAATACTCCGCCCAGATGTAGCTGTGCAAGAACATCATCCCGCCAACACCGGCGCCGAAGACCGCCATCGAGATGAAGACGAGGGCGAAGTTGTCAGCGTAGATCGTGATCACGCTGGCGATGGCGAGGAAAATGAACCCGAGGCAGCCAAGGAACCGGACCGGCACCTTCCGGACCGAAAAACCGAAGGCGAAGGTCGCCACCCCGGCGACCACGGCGTCAAACGCCGTCGCCAGCGAAACAAGCCCAGCGTCCACGCCACGGTTCAGGAAGGCCGGGATGCGGTGGACTCCGATGATGCCCATCGCGAGCATCACCATGCTGAATACCACTACGAGGCTCCAGAAGTTGATGGTGCGAACGGCCTGCCCCGATGTGAACGAAAGTTCCTCGGCCATGTGCCATCTGGGCCCGGTAACAACTGCCACCTCGTCCGGAACATCGCCGTCCGGGAGCAGACCGACATCCTCGGGCTGTCGCCGTACAAAGATCAGAGACACCGGGACGATGATCACCATCCCGAGAATCGCCAGGATCACCCATGCGTCGCGCCAGCCAACATGGTCGATAAGTACCTGTGTGAGGGGTACGAACACGAGAGCGCCGGCCGGGATGCCGAGCGACATGAACGCGACGGCCTTGCCGCGATTCCGCACGAACCATTTCAAGACCGGCACGGACGTGACCAGCGCGCCCGGCCCGCTCATGCCCACCAGCCCCATCACCGAGAACCACAGCACTAATTGCCACGCATGTTCTACGTAGGCCAGCCCGATCATCGCTCCGCCGGTGAATAACGCAGCGATGGGCAGCATGATTCGCACGCCGTACCGGTCAATAAGCGGGCCGATGATCGGGCTCGTCACGGAACTGGAGAACTGCCGGGCCGTCGCCGCCCAGCCAAATGTGGACCGGCCGATGCCAAGCTCGTCTCCCATGGGCTTGATGAACAGGCCGAAGTTGAGCGTACCCATCGCCATGCTCACGGCGCCCGTCGTGCCCATAACCGCGACTATCACCCAGCCGTAATAGATGCGGCCACCGCTCCGGAATCGAAGATTCATACGTGTACTACGCCCCGCATGATCCTCCATCCGACACGTATGCCCGGGAAGCGATCAGTGATTTCTCCATCTCCGTGAAAACCGGCGTATCGATAGCACGAACAGGTTCGGCAAAGCCTCACTGTAGAACAATCACACTCCCAGACGGAGGCGCCCGTCTGGTCTCCGCGCGCGTAAACGCCCGGCGATCGCAAGATTGCGCAATCACCGGGCGTTTACGTTAATTTCTCTGCGGCTTCGTGGCCGAAAGAGCCGTACCGCTTATCGCTTACCGGGCCGTGATGCCGACCTGATCGATCGGCGACAGGGAGTCGCCGGTGGTCTCGGAAGTGTCGATGGTGAAGAGCGCTCCACCCTCGACCGTCAGTGCGTACACGTACCCGCCCTTAAGGACGACCTGCTGACGTGCGTTCTGCAGAGTCAGGATGTCGGCCGTGGCGTTGATGTCCGCACCGGTGCTGTCCAGCGCCTCGCCATAACTCCCGGAAGCCGTCGACGCCTTGTAGGGCGTGCCGGTGGAGCAAGTCGAGGAGTCGGTGCAGAGCACGTACACGCCGATCGTGCGGTTCAGGTAGGTGTAGTTCTTGACCAGCTCGTTCGGGTTGGTCGTGATCATCTCCACAAAGGCATCGTCGGACGTCGACAGGCCCTTGAGGTTGACGATGAAGTGGTTACCTGCCGTCACGGAGGTCGCCGAGTTGAGCGCCGGCGTCCAGGAGTGGACGGAGGAGTACTGGGACGGCTCTGAGACGCTGGCCGCAGTCGTGTACGTGTTTGAGATGTCCGGCGCCACGGTGAGTTCGGAACCGGACACGGCCGTGACGGTGTGGAAGGACGATGTGCCGCCGCCAACGCCGTCAGAGTCCTCGTCGATGAGGATGTGGTCGCCGACCGCGAAGTTCGTGGCCGAACCGACCGTCACCGTAGTCGTGGCGTCGTCCGTGAAAGTAGTGGTTGCGGGCGTGCCCTGGGACACGACGAACCCGAACTCACCGGACAGGCCGGATGAGGCCGCGATCGACAGCGTTGCTGAAGAAGACGTTGCGGCAAACGACACCACAGAAATAACAAGACCGCCGACGATGCCGATGAGGGCAAGGACGAGAGCTTTTCTGTGACTTACCGCTGAAATTTTGATGTTCACGCTGTTTACCCCGTGCTGGTGGAAGAAACCTCGTCTGTCCGCCGGTTCTACTCATGAGAATCGGGCTCAGACACTCGATTAGTGGCCATACCCAGATCCATCTGTGTGTGTACCCCCATAGTTAGGGGAGAGCACCCCGGAGCACCGGACCAAATGGCTCATTCGGTCGCGCCTTTAGGCTCATCTGTGCGAGCCATTCGGCTCACTGAGACACTGGTTGGATACCGGAGTTACGTGGGGCCGGGGTGGAGCGACGACCTTCAATCTGCCCCATCAACCCGGCGTCGACGGCGACGGGGGTAATAGCAAAAGTTCGCCGGCTTCTCACTGGTTATCTCTAGCGATCCCGTTCAGAACGAAGCCAAACGCAGTTAAGTAGCCGTGTAACCGTGCAAACCCTGACCCGATCTCATCGTGCTTTGCCCCCCGAAAGTGGTAAGCTGCCGAGGAAAGTGTCCGAATACCGACGATCGGGCACATGCGGGTGCCTGAAGAAGCTCTCGCGGGCGCGAACCTAATGGAAGTACTGCAAAGACCTGGCCATACCGCCCGGCCTGCCGCAACGGGCAGCCGCGTGAGGTCATGGCGTGGCTCGGCCCACGCCAGAGAGTTTGCTCTGGTGGGCGGCGCGTACCTTCTTTACATGCTCATCCGGCAGTTAATTGCCGCGGATATACAGGGCGTCGCGTTCATCCACGCCGAGAGTGTGGTGAATCTGGAAAAGGATCTCGGCTTTTTCTGGGAGCCGGCTCTGCAGGGATGGGCGATCAACACGTCCGATTTCCTCGTGGTCTTTTTCAACTGGGCCTACATCCTCACCTTCTATCCGATCATCCTGACGGCTTCAGTCATCCTGTACATGAAGTCCCGGCGCCGTTACCGGCATTACCGCAACGTTGTCCTGCTCTCATTTGTTTTCGCACTGGCGGCTTTTGCTATATTCCCGCTGGCGCCGCCCCGGATGCTGACCAGGGATTTCGTGGACACGATGGCGATATTCGGTCCCTCGATCTACTCGGGAGCCGAGGGCGCTAGTTTCTACAACGCGTTCGCAGCGATGCCCAGCCTGCATTTCGGCTGGAGTGTCCTGTTTGCGACGATATTCTTCCGCTCCGGCAACCGGTTCCTGCGGATTTTCGCGTTCGTCTATCCATCGATGATGCTGTTCACGATCGTCGTTACCGGCAATCACTACTTCCTGGACGCTATCGCGGGCGGGCTGGTAATCCTCGTATCGTTCGGAACGGTCAATGCGATCGGAGCCATTCGTCGCGGTGAAGTAGACGCGAGGCAGCTCATTCCAACGTCCAGGCGCTCACTTGTGGCGATAGGGGAGATGTGTTGGAGGCAACCAGAACGCGGTGTCTTGACCCGTAGCTCTCAACCCGAGAAACAGGTAACGGGCCAGCGGCAGTATGACCGGAACTACCAGCACTCCGTATACGTTTCCACCGTCTGGTAGCCCGCGTCACCGAGGGGTCGTCGCGCGCGCCTGTGCCCGGACCGGGCGCACCGCAGAAGTCTCCTCCCGCCCGTGTCCTTTTTCGGCTCTCCCCTAACCGGCGATCGGCGGCAGCTTGAAAAAGAACGTCGCGCCATTGCCGACTTCGGACTCAGCCCAGACTTTTCCGCCGTGCCTCTCGACAATCCGGCGAACAATCGCCAGGCCGGCGCCGGTGCCGGGGAAGTCCTCCGGGCGATGTAATCGCTCGAATACGTTGAACATCCGGGCGTACTGGGTCGCATCAAAGCCGACGCCGTTGTCGCGTACGTAGTAGGCGTGCCCGCCATCCACCTCGATCGCCCCGGCCTCTACGAATGGATCGGACTGATAAGCCGTGAACTTGTAAGCGTTGCTCAACAGGTTGATGAACACCAGACGCAACAGGCCCTCATCCGCATCACACGTCGGCATCGTATTGAGTGTCCACCGGACGCCGGGATTCGATTCATTAAACGTCGCCTGCACTGCGGCGACTATTTCTCCGGGATCGACCCTGTGGATAGTCAACGCCTGATGACCGAGACGGGCAAAGTTCAAAAGGTCTGCCACTAGCTCGGAGCTCTCTTGAGACGAGCGGGCTATCAGTTCCACATACTGCCTTGAAAGCTCGGGAAGCGCGCCCTCGTCCAACTCAAGTAACCGGGCGGCGAGGCGGGCGGACATCGCCAGCGGGCCGCACATTTCATGCGATGTCGCTTCAGTGAAGAGAACAAAATAACCAATGCAGTGATATATTCCGCCTGAATATACGTATTCCGCATTAACGGGCGTTTGACATGTCCTGGAATATTCAAGGCTCTTATTTCGAGAACTGCAATTGCGACACCCTATGCCCGTGCGGCTGGAGCGGCATGGCAATGCCGGCCGACAACGATCATTGCCGGCCGGTGTTTGCGATCCACATCGAGTCCGGCAATATCGATGGAGTAAGCGTCGACGACCTCACCGCAATCATGGTCATGGAGACTCCGAAAAACATGGCCGAAGGTGGCTGGCAGGTAGGTCTTATCGTTGACGATAAAGCCTCGGAGGAGCAGGCCAACGGAATTGTTGGCGTGCTTAGTGGCCAGGCGGGTGGCCCGATGGGAGCGCTAGCGCCAATGGTGGGCGAATTGCTGGGCGTTGAACGCTCTCCCATTACCTACCTAAACGATGGCAATACGCACAGCGTGAAGGCCGGGGATGCCGTCGATATCGAGATCGACGACATTCAACACGGCGAGGACGGTCCTGCTGGACTGACCGGAATTTCAGTCCACCCGATGGGACCAGATCTCACCATCGCCAAAGCAACCCGGGCCACGATAAACGCTTTCGGAAAACAGTGGGACCACGGCGGTAAAAACGGCCACGCAGCGCCGTTTTCCTGGAGCGACTAATGGCCTCGGTGCCCCGAGCAGTGACACCGATATTACGGCGGACTACACCGCAGTTAGTCCTGCTCTTACTGATAGCGGCGACGGCTTCCGCATGGACCGTTAGTCGCGCTCAATCCATGGGAGACATGCCCGGGGCCATGGGCCTCGGGCTACCCGCGTTCGTCCTCATGTGGGCGTTGATGATGACTGCGATGATGCTGCCATCTGCCACGCCTTTCGCCGTGATGTATGCGCGGACAATCCAGACCCGTCGGCTGCCCCGGCTAATCCTGTTTACGGCCGGCTACCTACTGGTGTGGGCCGCCTCCGGCATCCCCGCCTACGGACTGGCCTGGGTCAGCGGAGAGGCGGCCGGCGCCGGGACGGCGGGCACCGTTCTGGCTGCGGGCATTTTCGGAATCGCAGGCATATACCAGCTCACCTCGTTGAAATATCGATGCCTGACACATTGCCGATCTCCGCTATCGCATATGTTTCATTACGCCTCGTACAAAGGCCCGACGCGAGACCTGAAAGCCGGGTTACACAACGGTTATTACTGTCTTGGTTGTTGCTGGTCCCTCATGATCTTGATGGCGGCGTTTGGCGTGATGAACGTGTTCGCTATGTTGGTCCTTGCCGTCATCGTCGCGGCCGAGAAACTTCTGCCTCATGGTGACCGATTTTCCAAAGCCACCGGGCTGGGGTTGATCGCGATGGCCGTCGCCGTCGTCTGGTTCCCAGACATGGCTCCTGGTTTGACCTCGGATTCGATGATGAATCCCGCCAAGATGCCGTGACCCTGTCATGCGCCTGCCGAAGAATCTTTTCTAGCCGTCCGACCGGATGATATAGAACCCTCCGTATTCCGGGCCTGGCGCCTATGGTGCACTCATCTAGTCGCACAGCAATCAGGCCCGTCTTGTTGCCTACAAATCGAACTGATCAGTCAAAAAATGAATGAGCCCGTTTGACCTGCCCCCTGAAGCGGTACCAGGGATTATGTTAGTCCGGCCACGCCTGTGACGGCTAGCATGAATGTTTCTGGCGCCGGTGGCCTGTAACCCAGAGAGCTATGAGGCCGGATCGTGTTGTACTCCCTGCGCCACATTTCGATCAGTATCTGCACCTCCTTCAACGTGTAGAAGATCTCCCGATTCAGAAGCTCATCCCGGAACTTCCCGTTGAAGCTCTCCGCATAGCCGTTCTCCCACGGACTCCCCGGTTCGATGTAGAGCGTCCTTGCTCCCACATTCTTCAGCCACTCCCGCACCGCTACTGCCGTGAACTCCGGTCCATTATCGGACCGGATGTGCTCTGGAACTCCCCTCAGCACAAACAGCTCGGCAAGTAGTTCTAGCACCTGGTTCGACTTGAACGTCCTCGCCGCCCTGATCGCAAGGCACTCCCGCGTGTACTC
>JASLLE010000037.1 GCA_030747175.1 Dehalococcoidia bacterium
GGTGCCGATCGACGGCCTGAGGGCGGCGCTGGAGGATCGGCTCGATCTTCTTCGGGAGGCGTGTCGCGGTTAGGAACGGTCGCCGGGTGGAAGCCCCGAAACCGAATGGCCCTGAAACGGCGTACCAGTGATAACGGGCATCCGGAAGACGGGCCGGTTATCGTTTCAGGATTACACGACGGAGACCATCTGAGAATGATCCATTACGCAGATGCCGGAGTTGAGGCGTCGCGAAACACCGTGTCTGGCGCCATGGCGTCTTCTCTTCTCGCGGGTAACTGGCGGCGGCTTCTCCTGGCAGTTTTCGCCGCCATCGCCATTATTGGGGCTGCGTGCGGGACTTCGGACGACAGCGCATCTGATCTGGAACCGACCGCGGATTCGGGTCCGACGGTTAGTCCGCCGGCCACCCTCACGCCGATGGGTGAGGCATCGGCATTCGAGATCACGACTCCCAACCACGGCGTATTTAACCTGGAGCGACTGGACGGCCAGCCTGTTTTGCTGAATTTCTGGTACCCGTCCTGCCCGCCCTGTCGCGCCGAGCTGCCCGATCTCCAGGCAGCGTACGAAGCGCACGGAGACAAGATCCAGTTCCTGGGAGTTCAACTGCCCGGATTGGACACAGCGGAAGAGGCCGAAGAGTTCCTGCAGGACCTAGGCATCACTTATCCGTCGGGGCCAGACCAGAAGAGCCGGATGGTGCGCGACTTCAAAATTGTCGGTTTCCCGACCACGATATTCATAGATAACGATCACAACGTCGTTAAGAAGCATGCAGGGATTCTGAGTGAAGGCAGCATTAATTCACTCATACGGTCTACGGTAGCTTCGGGCAATCGACCGGATGCGTCCGGCTCTTAGGCCCGGCAACTTCGCCGGCGGACGCGTCCCATGAACGAGCGACAGCGCTCCACCGCTGTTGCCTGAGATAATCCCAGGATGATTACCGGGGTGCTCATCGGGATAATCTCCGCGGTTCCTTCTGGGATCCTGTTTGCCACGTCCCTCGGAGAAGTCGGCGACATGGGTGACGGTCTCATCGTACTGGTGCGATGGCTGCACGCGCTCGGGGCCGTCGCTTGGGTCGGCGGAAGCGCCTTTTTCGCGCTGATCGTCCGGCCCGCGCAGAGAGCGGATCCGGATGGTGTTGGACGGGCCATCTCACGATTCACAGGACCGTATCGCGAGATGATCGATGTATCAATCGTCGCGATCGTCGTCACGGGTATGATCTTGATGTTTGAGCGGCTTACCGGCGACGACGCTACGGTGGCCTACTTCATCGTGCTGAGCGTCAAGATAGTGATCGCCGGATGGATGTTCTACATGGTGTGGAGTCTGCGCAGGGCCGGGTTCATTCCAGAGGCGAGATCGGGACTGACGGACCGGTTGTCCTGGTTGTTTGGATATAACGCCCTGCTGGCCGGTGGGGTGATTGTGTTCTTGGTGGCAGGGTTGTTAAGGGCGATCTTCGAGACCGCTATATCGAGCTAGGACCCTGAAGAGCCTGGCCCGGCCTGCTTTACCCCTGTGCGCCCGACGCGGCGGAGAAGCTCGGCGATGGTTTTCCCGATGACCGGGTGCACGAGGTCCGGAGCGATCTCCGCCAGCGGGACGAGGACGAACGCGCGCTCGTGCAGCCGTGGATGAGGGATCATGACTCCCGGGCCATCGACGACCACGTCCCCCAGCAGCAGCACATCGAGATCGATGGTCCGCGGGGCGTATCTACCGGAGCGTACCCGGCCGATTTCCGATTCAATCCGCAGCATCGCCTCGACCAGTTTCGCCGGTCCGAGTTCGGTCTCAAGTGCCGCTACCTGGTTCAGGTAATCAGGTTGTTCACCTTGCACGCCCCAAGCTTCGGTCTCGTAGACCGATGACGTCTCTGCCACCACGCCGGCGGAGTTCATCGCCTCCAGGGCGAGTTCGAGATGGCGATTCCGATCTCCACGCTGTGACGACAGGTTTGAGCCGAGCCCGATATAGGCGGTCACGGGGCGGGCTCTCACGTTCGCGGACTCCAGCCGCGGACGATGGCGTCGCTCATCCGCGCCACTCGCACCATCTCGGCAACGTCGTGCACACGCACGATGTCCGCTCCGCGCTCGATAGCCAGTGCGACCGTAGCGGCGGTGCCCTCCACGCGCTGATCCGGGGGCAGTCCTAGCACCTCTCCGATGGAGGATTTACGGGATGTCCCGATCAGGACCGGATATCCAAGGTCCACGAGCTCAGACAACCCTCGCTGCATATCTATGCTCTGCTGCGCGGTCTTGCCGAACCCGATGCCCGGATCAAGGATCACGTGCGAAGAAGGGAGCCCGGCGTCCTCCACCAACGAAGCGGCCAGGCACAGATCCTCGATCACCCCGGGGATTACGCCCGACGGGTACACCGCACGAGCACGGGTGTGACTGATGACAACCGGAGCGCCGAGATCGGCGACGGTATCCGGCATCCGGGCGTCTGCGCCAAACATGGACACGTCGTTCGCCATCGCCGCTCCGGCATCGACGGCCAGGCGGACGATTGACGATTTCTGGCTATCGATGCTGATAGGAATACTCAGCCGTCGCGCCAGGATCTCGATTACGGGAATGACCCTTGCGGCTTCTTCATCCGCGGGGACGGAGCGGGCGTCCGGGTATACCGACGGCGGCCGGCTCGACTCTCCGCCGATGTCGATGATGTCCGCGCCAGCGTCCTCAAACTGGAGTGCCCGGTCCACGGCCAAGCGCAGATCGACTCCGGTTCCGTCGCCGGAAAAAGAATCCGGCGTCACGTTTAATACGCCCATGACGTATGTCCGGGCGCCCCACACGAACCTGCGGCCACCGATCATGAGTTCCCGTGATTCGGAGGTCATGGCGTCACGAATACTCACTATGGTGGCGTTCTCCGGCCGGTACTCCGCACGTCCGGGCGTGTTCGGGGTCGTCAAGTCTGAATCGGTTCACATCCGGGGTTGGCCGGGCGTCGAAATATCCCATGCGATGCTATCACCGCGTATCAGGTCGGGCTGTTCAAAACCGATTGCGAGCGCTCCTACCGTGCGCTACGATTGCCGTTCGGAACTGGTAAATATCGCGACCCGCCAGACGAGGTCGCTTTTTATGCGCGTCGACGAAAAGTCCGCTGATCAGAATCACCCCGAGTAACCCGGAGATCACAACAATCTCGACCGATACGACCGACACCGATTCGCACGAGTCTGCACAACCTCGCGACAAGCGGGCTGATCTCGAGGCAAGACGAGAACAGGCTCTCCTTGGCGGCGGACAACGACGAATCGATGCCCAGCGCGAACGCGGCAAGCTCACGGCGCGCGATCGCCTTGAGTTGCTCTTCGATCCCGGCACCTTTAACGAGATCGACACTTTCGTCTCCCATCGTGCCTCAGATCTCGGGCTTGACCGCCAGAGATTCGACAGCGATTCGGTCGTCACAGGCTACGGCGAGGTCGAGGGCCGGACGGTGTGCGCGTATGCACAGGACTTCACTGTTCTCGGGGGATCATTATCTGAAGTAGCGGGTCTGAAGATCTCAAAAATAATGGACCACGCCGTGCGTATCGGCGCGCCGATCGTGGGCGTCAACGACTCCGGTGGGGCACGCATCCAGGAAGGCGTGACATCGCTTGCGGGCTACGGCGAAATCTTCACACGAAACGTGCTGTCGTCTGGGGTTGTGCCGCAGATCAGCGTTATCGCCGGTCCCACCGCAGGGGGCGCCGTCTACTCCCCCGCCATCACCGACTTCATCTTCATGATCGACGGTATTGGACAGATGTACATCACCGGCCCGGGAGTCGTGAAGGCCGTGACCGGCGAAGACGTGTCTCTCGAAGACCTTGGCGGTGCACAGACGCATGCGGGCATCAGCGGAGTCGCCCATTTCGTTTCTCCGGACGAACAGGAGTGCTTCCAGTCCGTCCGACAGTTGCTTTCATTCCTGCCCTCCAACAACGTCGAAAACGCCCCTTCCGGACACGCAACTGACGATCCCTCCCGCAAGGACGAATCGCTGGCGACGGTCGTCCCGGACAACCCCAACCAGCCGTACAGCATGTTGGATGTTATCGGCCCGATCGTGGACGACGGCGAGTTCTTCCAGGTACAGGCGCTGTACGCGCCCAACATCCTCGTCGGGTTTGCGCGGATGAATGGCGAAACCATCGGCATCGTCGCCCAGGAACCGGCGCAGTCTGCCGGAGTCCTGGACATCAACGCTTCCGAGAAGGCGGCGAGATTCATACGATTCTGTGACGCGTTCAATATCCCGATCGTCACACTTGTGGACACCCCGGGTTTCATGCCGGGAACGACGCAGGAGCACGGCGGGATAATCCGGCGCGGAGCGAAGCTGCTGTACGCATACGTCGAGGCCACCGTGCCCAAGGTGACCGTGGTCACCCGGAAGGCGTACGGCGGGGCGTATATCGTCATGAGCAGCAAGCACTTGCGCGGCGATATCAACTACGCCTGGCCATCAGCGGAGATCGCAGTGATGGGCGCAGAGGGCGCCGTCGCGGTAATTGGACGCAGGGAGATCTCCGGGGCCGACGATCCAGAGGCCAAACGGAAGGAACTGGTCGCCGATTACGAAGAACGATTCTCGAACCCTTACGTCGCTGCAAACCGGGGCTACCTGGACGATGTGATCGACCCGGCCGATACCCGGCCGAAAATCATTTCGGCGCTCAAGATGCTACGTAACAAGACGGACACAATGCCTGCGAAAAAGCACGGAAACATTCCATTGTGATGGCACCCCGCGAGTCATGCGTGCGACCCGCACGAACGGAATCACTAATTGAAAGGACACGCTGAACACGCTCGACGCCGTTGATCAACGGCCAGGTTTCGAATGCGGCGGTGATGACGCACCGTTGCAACTAGTCCGACGAGAGGAATAACGAGAGTTGCGGAGAAAAGTAACGGTCGTGGGCGCCGGTAATGTCGGCGCTACCACGGCGCAGAGAATCGTAGACAAGGCGCTGGCGGATGTGGTGCTGGTCGATGTCGTTGAGGGCCTGCCCCAGGGCAAGGCCCTCGATATGGCAGAGAGCACGCCCGTTTCCGGAGCAGACGTCAACGTGACCGGCTCGAACGGTTACGAGGAATCAGCCGATTCCGATGTCGTTGTGATTACGGCGGGCATCGCCCGTCGGCCCGGCATGAGCCGGGACGATCTGCTCCTCACCAATATGAAGATCATGACATCCGTCGTCGCCGAAGTGGTGAAACACTCTCCAGACTGCGTGCTTGTCATCGTCTCAAATCCTCTGGACGCCATGGTCCAGAAGGCCTACGAGATAAGCGGCTTCCCGAAGGAGCGTGTCGTCGGCATGGCCGGCATCCTGGATACTTCCCGATTCCGGACCTTCCTGGCGGAAGAGCTCAACGTTTCGGTGACCAACGTTTCGGCATACGTGCTGGGTGGCCACGGTGATTCGATGGTTCCCCTGCTGGGGACCACGACCGTCGGCGGCAAACCGGTTACCGAGATGATCGAAGCCGGGCGGCTTGAAGAGATCGTCCAGCGGACCCGGGACGGCGGCGCGGAGATCGTCAACTACCTGAAAACCGGCTCCGCCTTCTATGCCCCGTCCGCCGCCGCCGTGCAGATGGTCGAGGCGATCCTGGGTGACCGGAAAGAGATACTGCCATGCGCGGCGTATCTCGAAGGCGAGTACGGGATTACCGGTCTTTACGCCGGTGTGCCGGTGAAGCTGGGCGCTGCCGGCGTAGAAGAGATCATAGAGATCGATCTCACCGATGCAGAGTCCACAGCCCTGAAGGCTTCTGCCGACGCCGTCCAGGAACTGATAGACGTGATGGCCGCCAACGCGTAACGGCCTCCCGGCCGGGACAACTCCAACGGGGCGGATCATCTTCCGCCCCGTTTACGCGTTCGACGATCCCGTTACGGTGTGCGCTGTGCCGGTGTGGGTTCGCCGGCCGGGGTGGTCAACGTAGAATCAAGAATCAGAGATCTCGAATTGCCGCCGAACGCGAGAAGGCGGCGGCGCTCAGGATATCGAGCGTTCCGCCGCCTTCTCTAATTCCTTGTACGGTGAGCGCCGTGGTTCCCCGGTCTACCTGAGGTCGACTACCGTGTTGAGTCGTCCGGGCAGAGTCCGCTCGATGGTGAGAACTGCCCCGGTCGGTGGCTGTACCTCAATGGTGAACTTGTCATTCACGCCGAGTGCGGTGGAAGTTGAGGCAAAGCCGCCTGCCCCGCCCGGGCTGGCCCCGTCCATCAGTCCAATAGAACTGTTGCTGTCCACGTCCGTTACAGCGAACAGGCGGTCATAAAACCACACGGTCAATTCGGCCTTCTCGCCCGGATCCAGTATGTTGTCCCCGTTGGAGTATCCCAGCCACGTGATTGACCACGGCAGATCGGACAGATGCTGATTGGCATCCGAGTAAGTCACGATCGTTTTGTTCTGAGCGCCGGAGACGATATCCGGATCGGTCGACGCGCCGTCCGCCGAGTTCGGCGGTGTCAGGTTGACCGTCTCACCGCCGACGGCCTGTCCAACAACGAGACTGACTTTGAAGATTGTTTCGGTCGTTGATCCACTGCCGTACCGGCCCCTGAAAGCGGTCACGCTTCCACGTGGTTCCAGGGTGGTGCGAACTTCGTCCAGTCCGGCGTGTACGGTCTCCTTGCTCCTCTCCGAAGAGAAGATACCGGTAGACAAAACCGTGAAAGCGAACACCGACGCTACGACGACGAACGCGATCAGGATGATGGCCGTTTCCAGGCCGGTTATCCCACGCTGGGTCCGTTCCAGACCTCGTCCAGGCTCAAACATCCATTTGTCCTTCTTTGCGGTCATCGGGCGATATCCCGCTGATCTCATTCGGTAGAATCGTATTCCCTGCCGATGCATGAACCTGTTGGTTCTTCAATCACTCCCGTGACGTTGCCCGGCAAGTTGTAAGGTCTTCCGATTACGTTATTGATTCCCGTGATCCCGAGAAACCGGGATGACTCCAATAGATAAGGTCGCCTGTTGCAGGTCGTCGGCCTAGAGAGAACATGGAGTCCGGGTTGTGGGCATGCACGCATCCGTTGCGCTCTACCCCTCCAGCCACGGAACAAACCGCTCATGGGCCCCGGAATGAATCCGGGTGAGAACTCGGGTGGTCCCAAACATTTCTGCCTGGGACCACCTCTTTTCCAGTCTTGCGTTTATCGGATCAGTGACTAGCGAAGGTCCATGATCGTGTCGAGCCTGCCGGGCATCCTGCGCTCGATGTTGAGCGTTGCGCCGGACTCTGGCTTGAGCTCAAGGGTCCACTTGTCGTTGACGCCGATGATGTTCGTCGTCGTGGCAAAACCACCATCCCCGCCAGCGCCGCCACCGTCCATAAGGACGATACCGCTGTTGTCCGTTGCGTTCGTCACGGCGAAGTTACGGTCAAACAACCAGACGGTGATCTCGGCCTTCTCGCCGGGGTCCAGGAGGTTGTCGCCGTTGTCGTATCCGGGGAAGGTAACTGACCATGGCACGTCGTTCAGGTACTGGTTATCGTCCGAGTAGGAGACGATCATCTTGTACTGAGCGCCCGAGGACGGGTCCGGGTCGGTCGACGCGCCGTCGGCGGTGTACGGAGGCGTCAGGTTGATGGCCTCACCCTGGACGGCGTTAGAGACCACTACAGTGACCTTGTAAATCGTGTCCGATGCGGACGTCGTGCTGTGCCGGCCCTTGTATGCGATGACGCTGCCACGCGGCTCGAGCGAGCTGCGGACTTCGTCGAGGCCTGCGAAGACGGTTTCTTTGCTTCTCTCCGAGGAGAAGATACCTGTTGAGAGGACCGTGAACGCGAACACCGAGGCGACCACGACGAATGCGATCAGGATGATCGCCGTTTCGAGACCCGTGATACCCCGCTGACCCTTGTCCTGGTCCCGCGATGTCTTGAACATCAATTACACCCCTGTGAACGGTGACCGAGCCGGTCCCCACCGGCCTCGGTATTGATCGCCGCCGCGAGCAGCTTGGCAACGCAGCCAGGTTCCTTCTCACTGCACCCGCATCTCCATCGCGACGGTTCCTCCATCTAAAGTACCGGTGCTACCGGACCCGCAGTACCGGGCGGACGCCCAACCGGCCCTGTACTCCACACCTGAAAGGCAACCTAGGGCTATCAGGCGGACGGCATGTGGGCATACACCCAGGTTGATCTTCGCAAGTGTCGGCGCCCTTCCTGTCCGAGACGCGAAGAGGGGGCGGTCTTTATTGACCGCCCCCTCTTCAGAAGATCTACGTTTGTCGGTTTATCGACTAACGGAGGTCCATGATCGTGTCGAGCCTGCCCGGGAGCCTGCGCTCGATGTTGAGCGTTGCGCCGGACTCTGGCTTGAGCTCGATGGTCCACTTGTCGTTGACACCAGGAACGGTGGATGTGTCTGCAAACCCGCCCGTGCCGCCGTCGGTTGCGGTGCCGTCCATCAGTGCGATACCACCAGAGCTGGTGTCCGCCGTACCGGTTACGTCGTCAGCCAGCCACACGGTGATCTCGGCCGTCTCGCCGGGGTCCAGGAGGTTGTCGCTGTTGTCGTATCCGGGCCATGTAACTGACCACGGCACGTCGTTCAGGAACTGGTTGTCGTCCGAGTAGGAGACGATCATCTTGTACTGAGCGCCCGAGGACAGGTCCGGGTCGTCGCCGGAGCCGCCTGCCGTGTACGGCGGTGTCAGGTTTATCGGCTCACCCTGGACGGCGTTGGCTACGATGAACACGACCTTGAAGATGCTGTCTTTTCCGCCAGTAAATGTGCCCTTGTATGCGATGACGCTGCCACGCGGCTCAAGAGAGCTGCGGACTTCGTCGAGGCCTGCGAAGACGGTTTCTTTGCTTCTTTCCGAGGAGAAGATGCCTGTTGAGAGGACCGTGAACGCGAACACCGAGGCGACCACGACGAATGCGATCAGGATGATCGCCGTTTCGAGACCCGTGATACCTCGCTGGCCTTTGTCCTGGCCCCGCGATGTCTTGAACATCAATTACACCCCTGTTTGCCGGTAATCCGGTCGCTCACCCGGCGGCCGGAGATGTGACGGATCGTGTCCGCCTCACTAATAGGACAGGCGCTTCGACCGGGGTCGTGCCACCTGTGACTGAATACAGACCACCTTAAATAGGGTGCAACCGAAGGAAAAACGGGGTGGACCCCAGTGCGATATGTCTCGTTGCCGTTGGACCCGGGCCTAGTGTGAACTCGCCGTGGAACTGCGGGCTGACACACATATTTACGATGCGTCGCATAATTCCCGACGGGATGCCCGGTCAGTTCCGGGTCGCAGATGGGTACAACCAGGACGCCTGCTGGGGCACACTATCCAGGTCCCGGCCCGGCTCATATGCCGGTTCTCGTCGAACGCGTTCATCAACCCGGATAAGGACACAAGATGCCCCGTATTCATGTCCTGGGAGCGGGCACGCCGACACCCACCCCGACTCGGTTTGGCACTGCGTACGTAGTGGAGGTTGATGGCGAGTTCATCATGTTCGACTGCGGTCCGGCGGCAACGCACAAATTGGTCCAGGCGGGCATGTTCCCGACGCAGATCGACCATCTTTTTTTCACCCACCATCATTTTGATCACGATGTTGACTATCCGTGTTTCTTGCTCACGCGGTGGGATCAGAGCATCGGCAAAGAGAACGAATTGAAAGTGTTTGGCCCGACCCTGACGGAATCGATTACGGACAAGCTGATCGGCCCGGACGGGGCGTTCACGCACGACTGGAAGGCACGCGTGTACCACCCGCTCAGTCAGAACGTGTACGTGAACCGCGGAGGTAGGCTGCCACGGAAGCCTCCGAGCGTTGACGCCCGGGACGTGGGCGTGGGCACCGTGCACATGACGAAGAGATGGGAGGTCACATCCGCCCCGGCGGAGCATGTGCAGCCCTATCTGGATTCGCTTGCTTACCGGATGGACACCACGAGCGGGTCGATCGTTTTCACCGGCGACACCCAACCCTGCCAATCGGTCATCGATCTGGCGAAGGGCGCTGATGCACTGGTGTGCATGTGCTGGGATGACCAGGATGCAATGAACGCAGACGGTGAGGGACCGGGCCAGTGTGGAACCGTGGGCGCGGCAGAGATGGCGGCCGCAGCCGGCGTGAAAAAACTGCTGCTGGCCCATATCGGCCCGCACCTGTCGCAACACGGCGTTATGGAGAAGGGCATCGGCGATGTCCGGCGGATATTCGACGGTGAGGTGATTTTCACCGAGGAAATCATGCCGGTAGATGTCGCCCCCGACGGCGGTCTCTACGAGGAGTCTCACTCCGGCGGCGACGGGCATGACCACGATCATGGAAGTGATCACACCCACTAGCCATTGAATGAGAAAGGGCGGTCGCCTCGCGACGACCGCCCCTTCTCATGTGATCTCCACGAGCGCCGCTCGTTTGCGCCTTTCGGAATGTTTCGAGTTAGCCCACAGCTGCCGGGGACGCGGCTGCCTTACCGATCACCTCTTTGGCGGAGATGATGTGACGCTGTAGGCCGAGCTCCTTGGGCTGCATTCCCATGGCCAGCCCAAGCATCTGTGGCAGGTGGAGGATCGGCAGATCGATCTTGCCGTTCGGCCTGCGCTTCGCCGCTTTAGGCTGGTAGCCGTCCAGGTTCAGGTGGCAGAGCGGACACGGAGTGACCATAGCGTCCGCTCCCATGTCCTTCGCTTCCCCGGTATGGTTGGACACCATCTGTAGCGCGTTGCCCTGGTTAATGAGCAGGATCGGCAGTCCACAGCACTTTGTCTTACCGTCATTGTCCACCGCGACAGCGCCGGTCGCCTCGATAAGGGTTTCGAGCGAGGTCTCCCGTTCCGGGTTCTCGTCAAATCCCAATGCATCGCTCGGGCGGACGATGTAACAGCCGTAGAACGGCGCGAAGTTGAGGCCAGATAACTCTTTGGTGAAGGTCTTCTGGAGCTCTTCGATTCCGATCTCTTCGACCAGCACCCACAACAGGTGCTTGATGACTGTCGTGCCTTTATATTCGAGCCCCTCTTCGGCGAGTACCGTGTTGATCTCGGCCAGGTATTCGGGGTCCTGGAGGACACGGCGATTCGCCTGGGACATCACGCCCTGACACGTGCTGCAGATCGTCATGATCGGAACGCCCATTTGTTCCGCCAGGGCGAAGGTCCGCACGTTCAGGGCGTCACCAAGTTTCTGGTTTCGTTCCTGGAGGACGCCGGCGCCGGTGCAGGCAGCGGACACGATCTCCTCGCGCTCGATCCCAAGGCGGTCCATCACGGCGTTTGCGGACACAAGGAGCTCCGGTGTGCCGCCGCGTGCGACACAACCGGGGTAGAAGGCGTACTTCATTTGCTGTCCTCTGACATCACGTATAGAAGGCGGTCGATCATTTACTCGCCCTCGATTTTCTCGAAAACCCGCTTCACCTTGTTGGGTTCCGAAGACTTGTGGGCTTTCCACGGGAACTTGCCTTTACGGATCGCCCGAAGACCGACAGGCGCTTCAGCCAGCAACGCAGGGATGTTGAAGATCCCCATGCTGTCGACGGCCAGTCTCGTCTCGTCCAGCCGACCATTCTTCTTGACGGTTCTTGCGAAAGATTCGGTGTGACGTGACCCGGAGGTGTTGTTGTATCCGACCTCCATCGCTAGGTCTCGCATGGCCATGATCCGGCCCATAGGATTGACGTCCTTCGGGCAGACCTCGACACACTGCATGCAGCGTGTGCAGTCCCAGACTCCTGAACTCTCATTCAGCGCGCCGAGACGGTCCTTCTGATGGCCGTCTCGCGGGTCTTTGACAAACCTGTATGCCTTGGCGAGAGCAGCCGGACCCAGAAAGCTGCTGTCCACTTCAAGTACGGTGCAGTCTGATACACATGCGCCGCACTGGATGCAGTTCACAACGCCTACGAGGTGCACCATTTCATCGTCCGAAGCCAGGTACTCGGCCTCTGGGACTTCGCCTTCAGGCTGAAGGTACGGCGTGATGGCGCGCATCTTGTCCCAGAACGGTTTGAACTCGACCACAAGATCCTTGATAACCGGCATATTGCCAGCCGGGTCGATCGTGATCGTCTCGCCATCAGGGGCCACGGAATTCACACGGGTCTTGCAGACCAGCTTCGCCTGTCCGTTCACACGCATGGCGCACGAACCACAGATCGAAGCCCGACAGGAACATCGCATCGAGAGCGTTCCGTCCATCTCCTCACGCACGGTAAGAAGTGCGTCAAGGATCGTGGTCGTGTCGGTGACCTCGACGGTGTACTCCTGATAGCCGGCAGATCCCGGGTTCTCGGGATCGTAGCGCTTAACGCGCAGCGTCTGCTCCATCTAGTAGACCCTTTCAATCGGGGTCCAGTCGGTGATCGTGACATCGTTCGTCTCGACCCGGGACCCGTCACCGTCTTTGTAAACGAGGGTGTGCTTCAGCCAGTTCTCATCGTCGCGGTCCGGCATGTCCGTCCGGAAGTGAGCGCCGCGGCTTTCTTTGCGCGCATCTGCGCCCGCGCAAACGGCCTGCGCAACGTCCAGCATGTAATCCAGCTCTATGGCGGACATAAGGTCTGTGTTGAACACTTTGCCCTTGTTGTCTACCGCAACTCGTGAGTAGACACCGCGCAACTCTTTGATCTTTGCGGTGGCCGCGTCGATGCTGTTCTGGTCTCTGTATACCCCGATGCCGGCGACCATGCTCTCGCCCATGTCACGTCTGACGGCTGACGCCCGGAGATCGGCCGGCCGGTCCAGAAGCGCCTGGTATCGGGCTTGTTCCGATTGCAGCATCGACTCATCAGACGAGAAGCGCTCTGCGCTCTTTGCGTACTCGGCTGCGGCGACCGCAGACCTGCGACCAAATACCACCGTGTCCAGCAACGAGTTTGCGCCGAGCCGGTTTCCGCCGTGAACGGATACGTTGGCCGTTTCGCCGGCGGCGTAAAGGCCCGGCACTTCGGTCGCGCCGTCAACGTCCGTTTTGATCCCCCCCATGATGTAGTGCATCCCCGGGCGGATCGGGATCGGATCGTCAGCCAGGTCAATACCCACAAACTCGACCGCTACCTCCTGGAGGTAACCGAGCCGCTCTTCGATGAACGTTCGGCCCAGGTGTCGCAGATCCAGGTGGATGTTGCCGTCGATGCCCCTGCCCTCGTCGATTTCGGTCTGCTCGGATCGCGAAACAACGTCCCGGGAAGCAAGTTCAAGATAGTCAGGGGCATAGGTCTTCATGAACCTTTCGCCGTCAGAGTTGAGAAGGTACGCGCCCTCACCGCGGGCGGCTTCAGAAAGAAGAATCCCAGATCCGGCGAGCGTCGTCGGGTGGTACTGGATCATTTCCATGTCCATAAGCGGAGCGCCGGCCCTGTAGGCCAGTCCCAGTCCTTCACCCGTGCAGATCAGGGCGTTGGTGGACGGTTCAAAGACACGCCCCGCCCCGCCGGTCGCCATGATCACGGCCTTCGCCCTGATCATGTGCAGCTCGCCGGTGTGAATATTCATCGCCATCACGCCATGACAGGCCCCGTCCTCGATGATGAGATTTGAGACGAACCATTCTTCGTAGATGTTGACGTCAAGTTTTACGGCCTGTTCGTACAGCACCTGCAACATTGCCGAGCCGGTAATGGCGCCGACGTAGAACGTGCGCGCCACCTTCTGTCCGCCAAAACGTCGGGTGCCGAGCTGGCCGTCTTCGTTCCGGCTGAAGATCACGCCCATGTGTTCGAGCTCGATGATGGCGTCTCCCGCCTCACGCGACATCAGCTCTACCGCATCCTGGTCGGCGAGATAGTCGCTGCCCTTGATGGTGTCCAGCGCGTGGCCTTCCCACTCATCCCCACGGTCCGTCATCGGCGCATTAATTCCGCCCTGCGCAGCATTGGAGTGGCTGCGGATTGGATGCACCTTCGTGATCACGGCGGCGTCAACTCCCATGCGGGCCGCTTCTACAGCGGCCCTGAGCCCGGCGAGGCCGGCGCCGATTATCAGAACGTCGTGTTGGTACATCCGTTACCTCTTGCTAGCGAAGGTATGGGTTTCGGTAGGCGCCCGCCGGGATGCATGTGCGTTAAGAGAAGTTCCGGCCGGGTTCAATCGAAGGATCAATCTGAGGTCATCAATTCCGGATAAAGATAAAGCGCCGAGAGTAGCGCTGCGATACTTTTTGAATCGACTATCGTGCCTTCCCGTATCAGGCGTGGGATATCTGCAACCGCGGTTCTTGCAAGTTCCACATCTTCATCATCGTCTTGAGGGAGTGAGGATGTCGTGAGCCCGGTCGCCAGAAATCCGTGCATGTACTCGGTCGAGATGCTCGGCGCCGCCCAGAAACCGGGTAAGGATTCCAGGCGCTCCGCTGAATGGCCTGCTTCTTCCCGGAGTTCGCGGACCGCAGCATCTCGCGGCTCTTCCCCGGGATTGAGGTGGCCCGCCGGCGCCTCAAGTAAAACCGATTGCACTGCGTGCCGCCACTGCTTCACAAGCAACACCTCGGCGTCGTCCGTGATCGGCACGATGACGACGGAGTTCGATTGTTCGATTACACCCCGTTCAAGGACGGGACGATCCCCGAGTTGAACGGTGTCCACGCGCATTTTCACACGGTGGTCGTCGTACACCTGTCGGGAGTCGACGGTGGTGGTAGTCAGCATCCGATAAATGTTACCTCAGGGACTCTCGTCATTGAGGTTTCCACGGACCTCTTCGCGGTCTCGTGTCATAGCTTCCATGCGCATTCCCAGCCGGCGAGTCAGCGACCCGTAGAAAGAGGCCGGTGGATGTTTGCGGAGAAATCGCGCATTGAGCTCACTGGTTTCCACCTGGACGGTCGTGCCGACAGCGATGGCGCGATCGACAAAACCATCAACGCTGAGCATCCCCCCGGCTTCGTTCTCCACGGTGACGCTGACCACGGCGGCGGGCCGCAAAAGCAATCCACCCTGGAGGCTCATGTGGGCCGCAATGGGCTTGAGGAGGAATGCCGTGCTCGTGGGATTCATCACCGGCCCGCCGAGCGCGAGGGCGTAGCCGGTGGACCCCGTGGCCGTTGAAATCACAAGGCCGTCACCGCGATAGGTGACGATGTGCTGACCATCGACCACTGTGTTTAGGTCGACGACCCGTATGGACGCTCCCCTCCCCACGACGACATCGTTCAGCGCGTGGAACGGCGCCTCGCTGGAGCCGATAACCGTCGCACGGATCATGGCGCGGTTTTCGATGCGCGGCCCCTCGCCGTCCACATTCCAGTTATCCAGGTACCAGCCCGTATCCTCCAGCGCATCGGACGCGTCGAGCTCCGCCATGAAGCCGACACGGCCCATGTTTATCCCGAGCACCGGTATCGCATGCGGAGCGGCGGCGTGCGCCCCCCGCAAAATGGTGCCATCGCCGCCGATGGTGACCACGAGATCGCTTCCCTCGACCCCGGTCTCCAGGGCAGAAACCGGCTCGGCCGGCAGAAGACGCCAGTTGCCGTTGCCGAACCGCTCTGAAAGCGCGCTCGCCAGAACTCTGGCTTCCGGTATAACTCCGTGGTAGACGACGACCACGTTATGGGCTTGAGACATTTCTTCAGGCCGAGAGGCGCTAGGTGACGACGCCGGACACGGCGTGCCGTGCAAACTCTAGCAGTGAAGAGGGAGCGATACCGAAAACGAGCAAACCGGCCGATGCGACCAGCGTGGCTGCCCACACGGGAATATCCGCCGTAACGCGCTCCTCGGCCTCCGGTTCGTCCAGGAACATCGTACGTACCACCCGGAGATAGTAGAACGCCGATATCACGGAGTTGATCACTCCGATAACGGCCAGCCAGACCAGGCCAGAGTCCACGGCCGCACTGAATACAAAAACTTTGCCCAGGAATCCCGCGGTCGGCGGTATGCCAAGTAATGACAGAAGCCCCAGCGCAAGCAGCACCGACAGGAGCGGAGCTCTGCGGGCCATTCCGGCGAATCCACTGATCATGTCGCTGCCGGTCCGGTTTGTGATGGCGATGATCGCAAAGAACACGGCCAGGTTGGTCAGGGCATAAGCGACAAGGTAGAACAAGACGCCCTGGGGCCCGGCGATGAAACCATCGCTATCGCTGTTGGCGGCGACGGCCGCCAGACCAACCAGCAGGTAACCGGCGTGGGCCACGGTACTGTACCCGAGCATCCGCTTAATGTTCCGCTGCGAAAGGGCGAGAAGGTTGCCCACCGTCATCGTGATTGCGGCGAGAATTGCTATCAGGTTTGACCAGTCCGCGGCCAGTTCGTCCGTGCCCAGCGCCGTGTAGAGCACACGGAGCACGATGGCGAAAGCTGCCGATTTTGAGGCGATGGACAGGAATGCGACTACCGGCGTCGGCGCTCCCTCGTAAACGTCCGGGACCCACATCTGGAACGGAGCCATGGCCATCTTGAAGCCGAATCCGGCGACCACCATCACGACGCCCAGCATGATCGCGCTGGACCCGAACGCCCGGTCTCCGTCGGCGTCCACGCTGTTGATACCTTCGAGGATCCCGGCGATGTCTGTCGTCCCGGTGGCGCCGTACAGGTACACCAGCCCGTAAAGCAGGACGGCGGAGCTCAGCGCGCTCAACAGCAGGAACTTCAGCCCGGCCTCAAGAGACCGGTCTGTCCGGAGGAAAGCAGCGAGAGCCGCCGCCGGCAGTGCCGATAATTCCAGGGCGATGTACGCGGTTATGACGTCACGCGAGGCCACCAGGAGCATCATTCCGCTGACCGATAGCAACATCAACGCCAGGAACTCACCCTGGAAACCGACGAACTTGCGCGAGTACGTGGTCGCGGCGACGATCACCGCTGCGGTGGTCCCGATAAGCAAGAAGTGGAAGAATAAGGCCAGGCGGTCCGCCGTGACGGTCCCGAATACGCCGATTTCTGAATCGGGCGTGTCAAACCACAACATCAACGTGAACGCCAGTGGAACGGCCAGCCCGATAACTGACAGCCAGATCAAAGGCGTCTTCTTGTTGAGAAGCAGGTCAGCGATTATCACCAGCACGCCGAGTCCCGCTACCGACAACTCGGGAGATAGCAGCCAGAGATCGTGCGCGTTCATATCCGCACCAACTCGCTAATCCCCACCTTGAATACTTCGGTAACTAACTTCGGGAATACCCCGATAGCGACGATGCTTATGACCAGTGCAGCCACCGGAATCATGTCTACGAAGTTGGCGTCTTCGATGTCCTGAAAACGTTCGTTTCGCGGCCCGAAGAAGGTCCTTTGCATCATCCAGAGAACATAACCGGCCGCGAGAACGACACCGAATGCTCCTATGGCGGTTAACCACGGCCAGACCTCGTAAGTACCCAGGAACACGCTGATCTCCGCGACAAATCCGGACAATCCGGGCAATCCAAGCGACGCCAGGCCGGCAATCACCATCGAGGCGGTGATCAATGGCCAGCGCAACGCCAGGCCTCCCAGGTCGGGGATGTAACGCGTGTGCGCGCGGTCGTAAACAAGGCCGACGGTCAGGAACAACAGGCCGGTGATCGTGCCGTGGGTGACCATTTGCAACGCAGCGCCGTTCATGCCGCCCTGCGTCACGGTGCCGCCGACACCGACGATTGACGACACGCCGAGCACGACGAAACCCATGTGGCTGACACTGCTGAACGCGACGAGTCGCTTCAGGTCTGTCTGGCGAAGCGTCACGATCGCCCCGTAAACGATGCTGACGACGGCAAGAGTGGCGAGAAGCCATGCGACGTCCTGCACCTGGAAGCCTTTGGTCTCCTGGAACATACCGACCGATATACGGATGAGCCCATATCCGCCCATCTTCAGAAGAACACCGGCCAGCATGATGCTGACGGCCGTCGGCGCGTCGGTGTGCGCGTCCGGTAACCAGCTGTGGACCGGCCATAGCGGCATCTTGATCGCGAACGCGGCGAACAACAGGAACCAGATCACTCCCGCCGGGATGAGCAGGTCTTTACCAGCTATCAGGTCCGGAATCCCATCGATCCCTTCGGCCGGGATCGACACCATTGCGAATGTATCGACACCGGACGATAGGAACAACGACAGAATGCCGATCAGCATGAACGCGCTGCCGCCGAGCGTGAAGATTACGAACTTCATCGCTGAATAGCGGTTTCGCCCGCTGCCCCAGACCGAGATGAGCATGAACATCGGGATCAGCTCGATCTCCCAGAAAATGAAGAACAGCAAGAAGTCGAGCGCCAGGAAGACGCCCAGTACCGATGTCTCCAGCACGAGAAGCCAGATGAAGTATTCGCGCACTCGCAGCGTGATCCGCCAGGAGGCGAATGCAGCCACGGCCGTCAGCAAGCCGGTGAGCAGCACGAGCGGTGCGCTTAGCCCGTCCATGCCAAGCAGGTACTGCGCCCGCAAACCGTCAACCGGAATCCAATCCTGGTACCGGTCAACCATCTGTACCCCACCGGCCCCGCGATCGAAGTCGGCGTAAGTGATGACTATCAAGACCAGGTTCAAAACGGTGGCGCCGATGGCGAACCAGCGAATCTGAGAGTCGTTCCGCAGGAACAACGCTATGAAAAGCGCCGCCGCCGCCGGAAGGAAGACGATTATAGAGAGCCATCCCTCAAACAAGGGCGACCTCCAATTCGTTAACCGCGGCCTGGAAGCTCATGTGTTAACTCCCCCAGACCAGGAAGGCGGCGATCGAAGCGACGACGCCGACCGAGATCGCCAGCCCGGCGACCTGGGTCTGCCCGTTCTGGACCTGTCCCAGGCCTTTTCCGACCTGACCGGTCCACAATCCCAGCTTCACGTTTACGGCGTCGATTACGTTGCGATCGAACCAGTCGGCCGCCCGTACGACACCGCCGTAGAAGAAGCGTTTGACGATCCAATCTTCGTAAAGCTCGTCCATGAAGTACTTGCGATACAGCAGGGTGTAAACGGGCCGCGCTCGGTTCGCCATCGATTCCGGTGACACCTTTTTGCTGCCGTACATCAAGTAAGCAAGGTAGATCCCGATCAACGCGACGGCCGAAGAGGCGACCGCCACGTTCCAGTTGAACTCGGGCGCAGCGCCGGCGTGTTCGATGGCTTCATGCACCTTGTCTTCGTCCGCCAGTTCGTCGATAAAGACGATCTCGTTCCCGGTGGCGAAGTGTCCGAACTCATGCTTGTCAGAGACGCCTATATCGACAGGCGGGTTGGCCAGGAAGCCGGCGCCAACGGCGAGCACGGCCAGGATTACCATCGGGGCCAGCATCACCCATGGCGATTCGCCAAGATGCGGGTGGCCGTGAACCTCCGGCGCTTCTCCACCGTCCGCCACGATCGCCGCGGCCTCGGCCTCAGATCCACCCCGGTATTCGCCGCCGAAGGTCATCCAGATGACACGGAACATGTAGAACGCCGTCATGAACGCGGCGATGACGCCCGCGGCTAGCGCGATCCATCCGATGTTTGAATCGACCTCCGCTGCGTGGGCGAGTATCTCGTCCTTGGACCAGAAACCGGCCAGCGGGAAGATCCCGGCAAGGGAAAGGCTGCCGATCACCATTAAAGTGAAGGTCCACGGCATGACCACCCGCAGGCCGCCCATGTATCGCATATCAAAGGTCCCGGTGGCGTGGTTCACGGAACCGGAGCCCAGGAACAAGAGCGCCTTGAAGAAGGCGTGTGTGAACAGGTGGAAAATCGCAGCCACGTAACCGCCCAGCCCCAGTATCAACATCATGTAACCGAGCTGGCTGACCGTCGAGTAAGCAAGCACGCGCTTGATGTCATGTGCGACGAGGCCCATTGAGGCGGCGAAGACGGCGGTGAACGCTCCGACAAGCGCCACCACTTCCATCGTGTATTCGCCCGCTTCAAATAGCGGGAACATCCGTGCGACCAGGAATACGCCCGCCGTGACCATCGTGGCCGAGTGAATCAGTGCGCTGACGGGCGTCGGGCCCTCCATCGCGTCCGGCAGCCATGTGTGAAGCGGGAACTGGGCTGACTTGCCGACGGCTCCAGCGAAGATCCCAAGTGCGATCAGCCCGGCCGCCGTCGCTCCTATCGTCCCGACCTGCTCATACATGGTCGGGATGTCGAGCAATTCGTTGCCCTCAGCGAACAGGGCGAGTAGCGCTATCAGGAACCCGAAGTCGCCGAAGCGTGTGACGATAAACGCCTTTTTGGCGGCCGCGGCTGCGGACGGCTTCGTGAACCAGAAGCCGATGAGCAAGTAGGAGGACACGCCGACCAGTTCCCAGAACACGAACAACTGGATTATGTTGCGAGCGGTCACGAGTCCGAGCATGGAAGCCGTGAAGAGCGACATGAAGGCGTAGTAGCGGATGTAACTCGGGTCGCCCTTCATGTAACCCTGTGAGTAGATCTGGACCATCAGACTCACACCGCTCACGACGATCAACATGATCGCTGTGAGCGGATCGAGCAGTATCCCGATGCTCAGGGTCAGCCCGGAGACGCTCAGCCACTCATGTGTGCCGAAATCCACCGGACCGTGGGCGTCGTTGACGGTTGTGTACGCCATAAGCGACAGCCCGAACGCTATCGCCAGAGCCAGGATTGTCAGCCAGCCGGACAATCGCTCGTACCGGGGAAGGAACGGCCGTATTACAAGACCGTTCAGGATGAACGATCCCAGCGGGATCAGGATGATTAGCCAGACGCCGAACTCTGAGATGTTCACGCTTTACAGCTTCCTCAGAATTTCGTCCGCGACGTGTTCACGGTTTAACGGAACGAACACCCTGAATGGGACGCGTTCGCCCCAGTCGAGGATGTCGCCCTCCGGAAGGATCTTGGCCGGCAGGCCCTCACCCTCAAGAAGGTTCTTCCACATTTCGGCGGTCAAAAGATTCGCCGTTTTCTTGTACTCAACCCACACTAGGCATTATTCCCGTTTGGTGTTGATGTTTGGTTCGTTTTACGTTTAACAGGGATCATCCGCGAAGCGTATCCAGCTCACTCACGTCTGCCGTCTCACGCTGCCGGTAGATGGCGATCACCAGCGCCAGTCCGAGTGCGACCTCGGCGGCGGCGGCGGCGATTATGAATATGGCGAAAACATGGCCGGAGAGAGCCGTCTGGACGGTGTCGGCCGTAACCTCGACGGGACTCCCGGTTAAAGCCGCGGGTACGGTGTACCGTGAGAACCCGACGGCGGCGATGTTGACTGCGTTGAACATCAACTCGATCGACATGAGAAGGACGATGGCGTTACGCCGCGTAAGAGCTCCGTAAAGACCGATGGCGAACAGGACTGCGGAGACGAGCAGTACGTTTTCGAGATTCATTCGCTCGCCTGCTCTCTGACAAGCGCAATGGAACCGATGATCGCCGCGAGCAGCAGTACGCCCAACGCCTGCAGAGCAAGCACGTAGTCGCGGACCAGCAGACCGCCCAGCCAGCCCGTCGTATCCGCAAAGACGCCGTCCTTTGCGCTGGTCTCATCTACTCCCGTGAATGCGATGAGGACGGTGTCCCCTGATCTGTTTGTCGACTCTTCGTACTGGCCGGTCAAAGCGGCGGTAACGTCAAGGTCGGTGAGTCTGGAATCCCGGTCAGACCAGTTCGTGTCGTACGCGACAAATCCCGCTACCGCGACGAACAGGGCCGCCATCACACCTCCCCCAACGACGAGGAGTCGATTGCTCTGCGTCGGGTTGCCCTGCCCCATGTCCCTTGTGAGCAGGATGGCGAAGGCAACGATTATGGAAATCGCGCCCACGTACACGAGGATCTGTGCGACCGCCACGAACTCGGCCTGGAGCAGGAAGAAAATGCCGCCGACCGAAAGGAAGGACCCGGCGAGCGCCAGCGCCGCCCGGAAAACATCTTTGACGGTCACAACCAGCAAGGCAGTGACAATCGCCCCGGCGGACATGATCCAGAATACGACGTCTATCGTTCCGTCCATCAGTCCTCCACCGCCTCATCCGCCTCGTTCACTTCGCTTGTCCGGCGGTCTTCGACCCAGCGTCTCGTCAATCGCTCGACGCTCGGAGTTTCATGACGGCCCGCCTGTTTGAAGTCGTCAAGTTCGTCGGCGAACGGAGAGTAGTCCAGGAGTTCCATTTGCGGCCGATACCAGGTAGACGGGTGTTTCGGTTGATTGACCAGATCCCTTTTGGAAAGCACCAGCCCCATCCGCTGATAATTGGCGCGCTCAAAGTTGGATCCCATGTGAAGGGCGTCGTACGGACAGGCCTCCACGCACAGGGCGCAGAACATGCAGCGGCCGGTATCGATTTCGAAGGTGTCGAGCGCGTAGCTTTCGCCCTCCTGGACGTTGGTACCGCCCGGAAGTGTCACGATCTTGATTATTCCCAGCGGACAGTACTTGGCGCAGCTAGCGCAGCCGGTGCATCGGTCCTCGTACCAGGTGAACTCGTTACCCCTGAACCGGGCCGCCTGCGCGGGCCGAACATCGATGCGCTCAAGTCCCAGCACGGCGCGCATCGCCTTGATGGGGCGTTTGAAAATGAGGCCCGGCGTACTGATGCCATAGGCACGTGCCGCGCCTATCAGCCCGACCCTTCGGTCTGGATACTGGACGGTGAACGCGGGGCCGATGAGCGTTTTCAAAGTGACGCCCATGCCTCTGGCGAGGCCAACTCCGTAAACCATTAGTCGCCGCCCCCTGCCGGTATGGCCGGAGCATCGGAGTCCGACAGCACAACCCCACTCTGAATGTTGCCAGCGCGGACCGAATCATGCTTCGGCCCGAGAACCCTGCCGAATATGTAGATCGAGACGAGGAACACGACCCAGTTGATGCCGGCCATGTACCAGAGCTCGGCGGTCGACGGAGACGGCCAGGCGAGAACCAGCAGTCCGCTTACGACGAGGTTGATCAGGGTCAACTCGAAAAGCGCCTTCCACGCGAAATTCATGATCTGGTCGATGCGAAGCCGCGGCCAGCTCGCCCTGATCCAGACGATCACGGTAAGCACGGCCACCATCTTGGCGACGAACCAGAACTGTGACGGAATCGGATCGAATCCGTGCCAGCCGCCGAGGAAGACCGCCGTGATCACGCCGCTGGTGGCGATGGTGGCGGCAAACTCGGACAGGAAGAACAAACCGAACTTCATGCTCGAGTAGTCGGTCATGTAACCGGCGACGATCTCAGATTCCGCCTCGGCGACGTCGAACGGCGTCCGGTTAAGTTCCGCCATGGACGCCACCAGGAACACGAAGAAACCGAGCGGTTGCACGATGAAGAACGGGATTGTCTGGGCGTCGACGATCGCCACAAGAGACAGTGAGCCGGACAGCATCAGAACGCCGATCAGCGAGATGACGAGTGGGATTTCGTAGCTGATCAACATGGCGACGGCGCGCATGGCGCTGAACATGGCGTACCGATTCCCGGAACCGAGCGACGCCGCCAGGATCGCGAGAACATTGGCGCCGCCTACGGCGATGATCAAAAGCAGTGCGACGTTGATATCGGCCAGCCACGTTCCTGCGCCTATCGGGAGAACCGCGTAGATCAATAACGCCGGGGCCAGCATCATGATCGGCGCCAGTGTGAACACGAGGCGGTCAGATACCGTCGGCACCACGTCTTCCTTGAACATGGTCTTCACGGCGTCGGCGATCGGGGTCAACAGGCCGAACGGTCCCCACCGGTTCGGCCCGGTTCGGCCCTGGAACCGTCCCAGCAAGCGCCTCTCTCCCCAGATCATCATCAGGACGCCGCCGAGGATGCCGTTGATAAGGGCAGCGACGATGATCGCCGCGGTCAGCGGGAACGCGAGCCACTCCAGCCCGCCGGGAAGCAGTCCGCCGCCGAACAAACCGTGGCCCGCGCACTCGGCGTCACCTGTAGACGACAGTGTGCAGTACACGTACCTGTAAAGGATGCTGTCAAACGGGTCGGGCATCAGCGGTCGACCTCGCCCATGTTGATGTCAATGCTGCCGAACGTGACGAACATATCCGCCAGTTTGTCGCCGATCAACATTTCACGAAGCAGCGTGAGATTGATAAAAGAGGGAGCGCGCACCTTGCACCTGTACGGAGCTACGCCGCCATCGCTCACGAGGTAGAAACCGAGTTCGCCCTTGGGACATTCCGTTCCAACGTACGAATCGCCGACGGGTGGCCGGATCAACGCGGGCACCGTCTCGGGGCGTACCGGGCCGGGTTCGATCTGTTCGATGCACTGCCTGATGATGCCCAGGCTCTCACGTATCTCGTGAATCCGCACCATGTACCGGGCGTAGTTGTCGCTGGCGGTCGCCAGGGGCCGATTGAATTTGACCCGGTTGTAATACTCGTATGGTTGCCGGTGCCGCAGATCCCAGTCCACCCCGGAAGCCCGCAACATGGGCCCGGTAACGGACGCGTCGATCAGCGTCTGGCTGTCGACCACCGCTACTCCGTCGCAACGGGCGGCCACGATTTCATTCCCGCTGATCAGGCCCTCGTACTCGTCGACATGATGCGGCATATCCGAGAGGAATCGGTCCAGCGCCGGCCAGAAATCGTCCGGTGCGTCCATGAACACACCGCCTGGGCGCATATAGCTGTTTGTGATCCGCGCTCCGCAGAGGCGCTCGAACAACTCAAGGATCTGTTCGCGTTCCCTCATCGTGAAGATAAGCGGTGTGCCGAGGGCGCCGAGGTCCTGAAGGAAGAAACCGGTCGCAACCAGGTGGGAGGCGATTCGCTGAAGCTCGGCCGCAATCATCCTGAGCCACACGCCGCGCGGCGTCGGTTCGATGCCGGCGAGCTGTTCGACCGACAGGATGTAAGACATGTTGTTGGTCATCGACGCCACGTAATCCAGGCGGTCCGTCAACGTCACGACCTGTGTATATGTGCGGGACTCGGCCAGCTTTTCCGACCCGCGATGTAGATAGCCGAAGATCGGCTCGACGTCGATTACTTCTTCACCATCGAAAGTGACGCGCATCCGGAAAACGCCGTGCGTGCTCGGGTGCTGCGGTCCGACGTTGATCGTTATGGGTTGAGTCGTGAGAGGCATTGTGAGATCTGGCTGCCGTTACACGCCGGCGACTGCCGGTTCGCGTTGACGGTTGGGCTCTACAGAAAATCCTTTCTGTGTGGATGGCCCTCAAATCCCTCCCAGAGAAAGATCCGCTTCATCTCGTCACGTCCCTCGAAACGGATACCCATGAGGTCGTACACCTCACGTTCCTGGAGTTCCGCCCCGCGCCATATCTCCATAATCGACGGCACGGCCGGGTCCACGCGGCCCTCCCCACATCTCACCTTGATGACCGCACGCCGATTCTGGCTCAAGGACAGGAGGTGGTAGACGACCTCGAAGTAACCGACGTAATCCACCCCGGTCACACCGATCAACATCTCGAATCCGGCGGTTTTCAACCCCGCCATCACTTCAGGCAACCGGCCCGGAACCATCCATACTTCGGTGTCACCGCTGGCGGTGACGGAATCCGGGGAAATCGCTTCTATCTGGGCCGCGAGATCTTCGCCGGGAATCTGGAACGCGGCGGTGGAAGGCATTATCGGGCCACCGCGTTTTCTGCCCCGGCCCTCGTGCCGGACAGGCTGTAACGTTTCACTTTTTCATGCAGCTGCATGATTCCGTAAAGCAGCGCATCCGGTCGCGGCGGGCAACCGGGGACATACACGTCTACGGGGACGATGTGGTTGACGCCGGGCACGACTGAGTAGGAGCCGTAGTACGGTCCGCCGCTCGTGGCGCACACACCCATCGAGATGACCCATTTAGGTTCAGGCATCTGGTCGTAAAGCCGTCGAAGCGCGGGCGCCATCTTCCAGGTGACGGTGCCGGCGACGATCATCAGGTCAGCCTGCCTCGGTGAGGCGCGCATGGCCTCCATCCCAAAGCGGGAGATATCGAACCGGGACATCGCAGCGCCGATCATCTCGAATGCGCAACAGGCCAGACCGAACTGCATGGGGAACATCGACGACTTGCGGCTCCAGTTGAGCAGCGTATCTAGCGAGGTTACGGCGACGTTCCGGTCCAGATCGTCCGGGGTTTCCAGCAGGGGTTCCATCTCCGGGCTGGTGTGCGTGTCACGCATCTGGGCGATGACCGCGCCCTCCGCCCTGTCGAGATCCCATGTCAGTTCAGACAGGGGATGATCCGTCGTCGGGATAACTTGCTGATCGTAAGGATTGGAGGTCGTCAAACTACACCCACTCCAACGCCTTCTTGCGCCATGCGTAGACGTAGCCGAGCGTGACAACTGCGAGGAACACGACCACTTCCGCAAGTACAACCCACCCGAATGTCTCCGACAGGACGCCGTATCTCACCGCCCACGGGTACAGGAATATGGTCTCCACGTCGAAAACGACGAAAAGTAGTGCAAAGTAGTAGTAGCGGAAGTTGAACCGAGTCCATCGTGAGCCAACAGCGCGCATGCCGGACTCGTAGGTCGCCAGTTTCACCATCTGGGAGCGTCTTTTGACCTCTTCCGGATTGATCGTCCTGTCTGACGGCTCTGGTTCTGGCTCTGTCGGCGTTGGCCTTGTGGGCCGCATGCAGACGATCGTCCCCACCCTGGACAGCATGAGCATGCCGATCGGCACGGATACCGCGATCAGTAAGAAAACCGCGATCAGGCCGTACTGTCGGAAATAGTCTTCGCCCAAGCCGAATTTCCTCGTATTCAGGTTGCGGGCTGGAGCATATCAAAGCCCCGATACGCCCACAAGTGAAATGCGACACAATCGCGACATTCAAGGTCGTTTGCGCACAAGAACACTGGTTATGTGGCCGTGCATCCCGGTCTACAAGCTGAAGTCGATAATGCCACGGCCATCTTCACCCGCGTGGAGGGCGTCAAATCCTTCGTTAATCTGCTCAAGCGGGTAACGACGTGTGATCAGGCTGTCTACGTCTATCTTTCCCTTGAGGTAGGCATCGACCAGGACGTCGAATGTCTCATGTGGGCTGGCGGAGCCGTAGTAACTGCCCACGACCGTCTTTTGATTACGGACCAGGTCGATCAAATCAAGGTCGGCGGTGTCCCCTACCGGAGCAAGGCCCACTATCACGGCCGTTCCGCTCTTGCGAAGAGCGTTCACCGAGTTCTGGGTCGTCTCGGCGGCGCCGAAGGCATCGAACGCCATATCTACGCCACCTCTGGTCAACTCCCGGATGGCTTCAACCGGATCGGATTCCCTGCTGTTCACTACGTCCGTCGCTCCGAACTTGTACGAGAACTCGAGTTTGTGGTCAAAGATGTCCACGGCGATGATCCGGGACGCGCCGGCAATTCTTGCTCCCTGGATGACGTTCAATCCAACGCCGCCGGAACCAAAGACGGCGACGGTCATCCCAGCCCTGGAGGCGGGGTTGTTGATGACGGCGCCGACTCCAGTGGTCACCGAGCATCCGATGAGCGCGGCCACGCCCATCGGCACTTCATCGGGAATCACCTGGCAGGCCTGCTGAGGCGCAACGATCGTCTCGGCGAACAGGCCGACCTTTGCCATCTGGTAGACATCGGCGTCGCCGTCGTGCAGGCGGGCCGTTCCGTCGTACTGGAGCGCGCCCGTGAGAGCATTTGTGTCGCACAGATTCGGGTTTCCGCTCCGGCACGACCGGCAATGGCCACAGTTGGACACGAAGGACATGATGCAACGATCACCGGGTTTGACCCGGGTCACGCCCGCGCCGACTTCTTCGACCGTCCCCGCGCCTTCGTGCCCGAGCACCACAGGCAACGGCAGGACGGCCGTTCCGTGCATCACGTGGATGTCACTCGCACACACGCCCGCCGCGTCCATGCGAACCCGAACCTCCCCCGCCTTTGGAGAGTCCTGGGTCAACTCTTTCACCGCAAGGGGAGTGTTCGCTTCGTAGAGAACGGCTGCTTTGGTCAACGGGACGTGTCTCCTGTGATTCGGTACTGCGCGTTATTTTGGCCGGGCTATTTTAACTGCGTAACACATCGATTGAACGAGATACGCCTGCGAAAGGGACCCGACAAAAAAGAAGGCCCCGGACAATGCCGGAGCCTTCTAAAGGTCATCTTCGAGGCCTGCTAATCGGCTGCGCCGACCGGGACCGAGGCAACTTTCTCTTGAAGCAACTTCTTGAGTGCTTTCACGTTGCCGTTGAGATCAGGGAATTTCCCATCGTTTTGCGCTTTGTCGAAGACGATCTC
>JASLLE010000038.1 GCA_030747175.1 Dehalococcoidia bacterium
ACGAACATCATCGAGGGCGAGATACCGGACCTCCGGGCCGGATACCCGTCCGATGCCGACGTTGAGACGATCGCCGCAGCAATTGACGAGGCGAAACGGCCGATGTTTTACGTCGGCGACGGCATCTGGAAGAGCGGCGCAGAGGATCGACTCATCGCCCTCGCAGAGCACTACGGAGCGACCGTCACAACCGCTTTTGACGACGCGCGCGGCGTTCCGGTCACCCACCCTTTGCACTGCGGCCGGATCGACAACGCCGTTGAGGCGGCGAACCCGGACCAGATCTTCTGCTTCGGGGTCCGTCACCAGGGCAACGGCAAGCCCGGAGATTTCAACGCTTTTGCAACGGCGGACCGCATCATGGCGGTCGGCGCCGGTGTGGCTAACTTCCAGAACCTTCCCGGGCTGGCGCTCGAAGTACTGGCGGACGAATCTCGAACTCTCGAACGGCTGGGTGAAGTTGCGTCCAAAGGCGCACCGGCCTCGAAGTACGACGCACGTCGCGCCGCCGCCCGGGCACACTCCGCCGATCTGCGGGAGGGGCGACGCGCAACGACCGGATGGGCGCCTCAGAAATCGGGGCAGGTTCGGCCACTGGTTCTTCTTGATGCCCTGGACGCCGAGCTTGAACGCGTCGGCGGCGGGGTCATCACCACTGAACAGTTCGCAGCGCCGTTCGATTGCATCCCGGCCAAAGACGGCGGCGGGAACAACATCTACATCCGCCCCGCCGGCGGGTCTGAGGGCTACGGCATCGGCGCGGCGATAGGCGCAAAGCTCGCATCGCCGGATACCCCGGTCGTGGGGCTGGTGGGCGATGGCTCGACCTTCTACTGCGATTCCGGGCTGTGGACGGCCGTACATCACCGCATTCCGGTGCTTTACGTGATCCCGAACAACGGCGCGTACGGCATCGTGGCGAACGCCTTCGGACAGGCCGGTGAGGTGATGACCGACACAGGCGAGTACGCCAGCGTGGCTCTGGAAGGGATCGACCCCGTCACCATCGCGAGCGGATTCGGCATGGACGGCGTCACGGTCGACGACGAATCAAAAGTCGCCGAGGCTATCGCTCGCGGGTTGGACATCGTAATGAACGAGCGGCGGCCCTACATCATCGACGTCAAACTCCCGCTCGGCCTGCCGCAGGGTGGCAAGCCGGCCGAAGTCTGGCAGTTCGCCGGGTAGACCGGGCGTCGACTGGTTAGCCGACAGGAGCAGATTGCAGTGGACACCGTAAATATCGATGGCGTCAATCTCGCCTACCGGGAGACCGGTTCCGGATTTCCGCTCGTGTTCGCCCACGAGTTTGCGGGGAGCATGGAGAGCTGGGATCAGCAGGTGAACTACTTCGCCCGGAAGTACCGGGTGATTGTTTACAACGCCCGCGGCTACACGCCGTCCGATGTTCCGGAATCGGCCGATGTGTACGGCCATGAACAACAGGTGGCTGATCTTTACGGACTCCTGAAGCACCTGGGGATCGAAAAGGCCCATATCGGCGGCCTCTCGATGGGCGCGTACACAACAATCGGGTTCGGTCTCACGCATCCCGGGATGTGCAGTTCGTTGATCGTGGCCGGTGCGGGCAGCGGTTCCGATAACGTCGAGGCGTTTCACGCCAACGCCGCCAACTACGCGGACCTGATGGAGTCCGGCGGCATGGATGCAATGCGGAAGTACGTGGGAGGCGATACCCGCGCGAGATTCCGGCACAAAGACCCTTCCGGATACGCCCGTTTTGAAGAGCTGTTCATGTCGCACTCGCCGAAGGGCGCGGCCAACACATTCCGCGGTTTCCAGGGAACCCGGCCTTCCATCTACACGCGCGAAGTGGAGTTACGTGAGTTGCGCGTGCCGATGCTCGTAATAAACGGCGATGAAGACGAGCCCTGCCTGGAGCCGGGACTGTTTCTGAAGCGGACCGTTCCGTCCGCCGGTATGGCGGTCGTCCCGCAGACCGGACATGCCGTCAACATCGAGGAACCGATGGCGTTCAACCAGCTTGTTGCCGAGTTCCTGTCGCTTGTCGAACTCGGGACCTGGCGCCCGCGTGATTACGGGAGCGGCGACGCCTGGTAGTCCCCCGGCGAGTTCGGGGTGATAGGCGCAGCGCTTGCCTGTATCATCCCCGGGATGCCCAGCGAAAGAATCCTTAAACGAGTCGAGCGCATGCTCGACGAAGCGGACGCAGCCCTGGATGGCGGCGACTGGACGCGACTACGCGAGCTATGTGCAGACGTACTGGCGATCGATGCCGACAATGCGGACGCGTCGGCTCTTCTGCGGATCGCTGACCGGCGGAACCCGGGTTCGATGACGGCCGATGGCGTGGTTTCGGTCGCCTCAGACGATGGCATCGAAGACGAACCAGCGCCGAGTGAATCAGCACCCGCGGGAGAGATTCCAGCGCAGCCTCCGGAACCAGTGCCGTTTCCGGTCGGAGCCAGCGAAGAGGGACCGATCTCGTTTGCGAACGGCCGATACACCGTCGAACGCTTCCTCGGCGAGGGCGGGAAGAAACTGGTCTACCTGGTCCACGACACCACCCTCGACAGGATGGCTGCCCTCGGCCTCATCAAGACGCAGGGGTTCGATGACGTAGCGCGAGCGCGCATCCTTCGCGAGGCATGCGCCATGGGTCGCCTGAGTGCCCACGAGAGCATCCTCACCATCCTCGACATAGGGGACGAAAACGGCCAGCCGTTCATGGTGACGGAGCTGGCCGGCGGGGGCGATGTTGAAGACCTGATCGAGAAGGCGGAAGCGCACCGCCTGCCCCTTGCGCAAACGCTCAAGATCAGTGCCGGGGTTTGCCGCGGGCTGGACTACGCTCACTCACACGGCGTCGTCCACCGGGACATGAAGCCCGGCAACGTTTTCTTGACCGATGACGGAATCGCCAAGATCGCCGACTTTGGCCTGGCCGTTGTCGCCGATCAGACCCGGTTGACCGCAGAAAAGATGATGATCGGCACGGTCTCCTACATGCCTCCGGAACAGGCGACAGGGGGCGAGGTTACGGCGCGCTCAGACCTGTACTCACTCGGGGCGATGATGTATGAGATGGTGACCGGCCGACCGCCGTTCGTTGCGGACGATGAGATCGCCGTCATAAGCCAGCATGTCAACACTCCGCCGGTGTCGCCCTCCTGGCACAACTCGGACTGCCCGAGACCGCTTGAGGCGCTGATCATGCGGCTGCTCTCAAAGGACCCGGGACAGCGGCCGGAGTCTGCGGCCGAGGTCATAAAGGTCCTTGGGACGATAGACCCGGACGCGCCGCGGAGCGTCGACCCGGCGGATATCGGAACGGAAACGAGCGGCGGCGTGTTCGTCGGCCGGCAGGCGGAGATGGACCAGCTCCGGGCGAAATTTGAGGAGACCCTGTCCGGGCGCGGTTCGCTGGTGGCTCTCGTCGGCGAGCCGGGCATAGGCAAGACACGGATCGCCCAGGAGCTTGCCGGGTACGCCGGTTTGCGGGGAGCGCGCGTCCTGTGGGGATGATGTTACGAGAGCGGCGGAGCGCCGCCCTACTGGCCCTGGGTGCAGGCAATCCGGTCTTACGTCAACCAGACCGACCCCGACCAACTTCGCCAGGAGATGGGTTCCGGCGCGGCGGACATAGCGGAGATCGTGTCAGATGTTCGTGAGGCGCTGCCGGAGCTTGCGGGCCGCAGCGCGCCGATGGACGATCCGGAGGCCGCAAGGTTCCGGCTGTTTGACTCGATAACATCGTTCCTCCGCAACGCATCGCGGAACACGCCGATCGTTATCGTCATAGACGACCTGCACTGGGCCGACCAGTCATCACTACTGCTGCTGGAGTTCGCCGGCCGGGAGATAGCGGACAGCCGGATCCTTCTCATGGGCAACTATCGCGACGTTGAGTTGAACCGGCGTCACCCGCTGGCGCAGACGCTCGGGCAGCTTCTGCGTGAACGGCAGTTTGAGCGCGTCGGGCTGACCGGCCTCACTGAAGACGATGTGCAGGCGTTCATCACGATCGTCGCCGGCCTCCCCGCGCCGCCCGCTCTGCTCCGCCTCGTTTACGCGCAAACGGAGGGCAATCCGCTATACGTAACCGAGGTGGTCCGGCTACTGGCGCAGGAGGGGCTACTCACCCCGGAACGTCTCCGATCTGTGGTTTCGGGCCCGGATGGACAGGACTGGAACGTGCGCGTCCCTGAAGGCGTGTGGGAAGTAATCACGCGCCGTCTCGATCGCCTGAGCGAGAGGTGTTATGACACGCTGATGACGGCGGCCGTGATCGGTCGCGTGTTCACGCTTGAACAACTGGACCGGCTCCTTGACGACATGTCAGAAGACCGCGTGCTGTCGGTGCTCGAGGAAGCACTGGAAGCCCGGATCATCGACGAGCTTCCTTCGGCGATCGGCTCATACCAGTTCAGCCACGCGCTCATCCGCGAGACGCTGGCCGGAGAGATCTCGCTAACGAGACAGGCGCGCCTGCACGCGCGGATTGCTGATGGACTGGAGGATCTCTACGGCTCTGCCGCTGACGAACACGCCGGACAGCTCGCCCACCACTACGCCGAGGCGGGTACAAACCTGGAGCGGCTGGTGCACTTCTCCCTCGTAGCCGGGCAGCAGGCCCTCGACGCGTATGCATTCGAGGACGCCGGGGTGATTTTTGAACGGGCGATCGAGGCCAAAGATTCGGACCCGCTCTCGGACGATACCGCGGCCCTGCACGCCGGGCTGGGAGCCGCGTACGCCGCGCTCCGTCACATCGACGAGGCGCTGTCGCACATCGAGACAGCGTTCGATTATTACGCCGAGTCAGGGCAGGCACGACGCGCCGCCGCCGTGGCGGAGTCCCCCGTGACGGCGGGTATGGCACAGATCCGAATGATCCCGTTGATGGAGCGTGCATTGGAAATGGTCGCTCCGCAGTCGCTCGATGCCGGCCGCATACACTCGCTCCTGGGGCGCTATGTAGGTGTCGCTCTTGCCGATTTCGGGCGCGCCCATGACGAACTGGGCTCCGCCCTCGCGATCGCGCAGCGGGAAGAGGATGTCGGCCTGGAGATGAGGACCACCGCAAGCGCTGCGATGCTTGACGTGTTCCATCTCAGGGGGCAATCCGCGGTCCGGAACGCCGAGCGTGTGCTTGAACTAGCAAAGGTTCACGACGATCCGCTATCGGAATCGATGGCGAGGCGGACGACGGCCTGGGCGATTTCTGACACCGGGGACCGTGAGCGGGCGCGTGAACAGTTGGACGCATGTGTGCTCGCGGCCGAGAAGGCGCGCGACCACACATGGCTGGCGACTGCCCACTGGGCGAGCCTGGTAGAGGCCATGCATTGCGGAAACTGGCGTGCGGCGCGCGATCACGGGCAGCTGGCGCTGGATGCATGGCCCGATGATCCACGGGTGTTCGGCCTGCTCGCGTGGCTGGAGTATGAAACGTCCAACCCGGACCGGGGCGCGGATTACCTGGAACACCTGGACCGCATGCGCGGTCGCGGAGCGATGGGGCTGCCGTTGGGACTCCTGCACGTGGCCCAGGTCCTGCCACGGATCGCCAATATAACCGGTGATCCGGAGCACATGGCTTCCGCGAAAGCGGCGGCGACAGAGGTGCTTTCCTCCCCGTACAGGACACCAAATTCTGAACTCGTCTCACACATGGCGCTGGCTCGCGCTGCCCTCGCCGAGGGCGACATGGAGGCAATGGCGAGCGAATACAGGGAACTGGAAGAGGCACAGGAGCTGTGGTGGTATCACCCGGCGCCGGTCAGGGCTGCGCTCGCGTTCCGGCTCGGCAAGTTCGAGCAGGGACAGACCGATTTTGAAGACGCTATGGAGCGGTACAGGGAAGCCGGGTACCGGCCACTGCTCGCCTGGGCCGCGTACCAGTATTCGGTTGCAACCGCGGACGCCGGCACCGAGTCGCCGGCGTTCGTTCGTTCGCTGGAAGACGACGCTCTTAAGATCGGTCGCTCGCTTGGGATGAGGCCGCTTGTCCAGAAGGTCCTGTCTCGCCGGGAGATACTGAAGGCGTAGGCGGCGGACCGGGTTCGGGCTCTTACGGTGTCACGGCGGCGCGTTCCATGAAACCGGCCAGCAAGAGATTGACCTCGCTGGCCGCTTCCATCATGGGCATATGTCCCGCCCCGGGGAGCAGTGTTGTCTCGATGGAATCGGGGAGGCCTGCGGCGTGTGACGCCGGGATGATGCCATCCATTTCACCCCAGATAATTTGAGTCGGAACCGTTATCTCGCCCAGGCGATCCCGGAGATAGTGTGACTGTGCGCCACCTGAAACGAATCCCGTAGCGGTCTTGCGTAGAGCGTCGGCAACGCCATCGATGCGCTTGAACTTGAGCACGTCGTCGACAAGTCGCCGGGTGACTAGAGCCGGGTCTGCGAACAGTTTCTGGAGCTCGTCACGGAGGGCGCGGCGGCGCTCTGCGGCGACAAAGCCCTCGATAAATCCGGCATCGATCTCCGGCCCCAGCCCGGCGCTTGCGATAAGGGAAAGCGATGCCACCCGCGCTGGCTCCGATAGAGCAATTTGCAAGGCTATGGCGCCGCCGAGAGAATGACCGGCGATGTGCGCTGGCGAGATTGCAAGGGCGTCCATGAACCCGGTAACGGCGCCGGCCAGGGTGTCGATCGAGCCATCACCCACGTCCCGGGAAGACTCGCCGTGACCCGGGAGGTCGAGAGCATAGACCGTGCGGCCCGTCGAGAGAGCGTCCGAGTTGAAGAGCCAGTTGTTGAGATCACCCCCGAAACCGTGAAGCAATACGGCGGGAGGGCCGCCCTCTCCGAGTGCCAGGTATCGGATCGAGCGGTCGCCCACCTGGACGCGTTGCGTAGACGGCCCCCCGGTAGTGACCGCCTCTTCGCCCGGAACAAACGTCTCGGCGAACTCCTCGACTATGAGGTCGATCTGTTCAGGCGCTATATCCGGGCCGGCGATCACGCCAAGAAGGCCGCCGACCGGGACCGTATCGCCCTCGTCCGCGACCCGCCGATGGAGGACTCCAGCGGTCGCCGCCTCGACCGCGCTGGCGATTTTCTCCGTCTCCACCTCGACCAGCTCATCGCCGGCCGCTACCTCACCGCCCTCGTCAACGAGCCATTTGACGACCATCCCGGCGGTCATCGTCAAACCCCACTTGGGCATGGTCAGGCGGTGGATTTCCGGGTCCCTCATCGCGAGTAGCCGGCCACCTGGCGGACCGCGGTCTCGATCTTCGTCGCGTCCGGCACGTACAGGTCTTCAAGCGAACCGGCAAACGGAACCGGGGTGTGTGGCGGTGTGACCATCTGGATCGGCGCTTCGAGCGAACCAAAAGCGTCCCGGGCGATCAGTGCAGAAATGTCGGTAGCCATGCTGCACCGCGGCGAAGCCTCGTCCACGATCACCACCCGGCCAGTGCTCTCCACGCTCTCCAGGATCGTCTCATCGTCGAGAGGCGAGGTGGTTCGGGGATCGATCACCTCGCACTCTATCCCGTCAGCCGCGAGGGTCTCCGCGGCTTCGAGTGAACGGTGGACCATGAGGCCGAGTGCGATGATCGTGACATCGCCGCCCTCACGCACGACGTTGGCCTCGCCAAAGGGGAGCGTGTACAACTCTTCCGGGACCTCGCCCTCGGTCTGGTAGAGGGACTTGTGTTCAAAACAGATCACGGGGTCGTTGTCACGGATCGCCTGGATTAGCAGTCCCTTGGCGTCATACGGATTGGACGGCACGACAACTTTGAGCCCCGGGACGTGGGTGAAGATGGAGTAGGGGGACTGCGAGTGCTGAGCGGCGGCGCGTATGCCCGCGCCGTACATGGTGCGGATCACGACCGGGGTTTCGGCCTTGCCGCCGAACATATACCGAAACTTGGCCGCCTGGTTGTAAATCTGGTCGAAACAGACCCCCATGAAATCGCTGAACATCAGCTCGGCGACGGGCCGCAGGCCGCTGGCCGCTGCGCCCACCGCGGCACCGATAAACGCCGATTCAGTGATCGGGGTGTCCATGACGCGGTCGCCGTATTTCGGGTAGAGGCCCTTGGTAATCCCGAGCGGCCCGCCCCATGCGTCCATTTCGCCATCAGCGCCCGACCCCCCCACGATGTCCTCACCCATGAGGATTACCGACGGATCGTTTCCCATCTCCTGGTCGAGCGCCTCGTTTATCGCCTGCTGGTAAGTGATCGTCCTGGCCATGCTGTTATCTCCGGTTGCCTTGATTGGCGGTTCGGGACATCGGTTCAGGTATTGCCTTGAAAGCCCCCTCTCCCGGCGGGAGAGGACCAGGGTGAGGGAGAAGTCTTGTAGTCAATCCGCTCCCTCCTGCGTCGTTGAGATAGTTCCTTAGTACGAGACGTAGACGTCCGTGAGGAGATCATTCGCACCGGGCCGTGGAGCTGAACGGGCTTCGTCGACTGCGGAGTCGATCAAGGTATCGACATCGCTATCAATACCGTCAAGATCGGCCTGCGCGATATCGCCAGATGTCGTCACCGCGACCCTGAACAGATCGATGCAATCACGGTTGGCGCGCAGATCTTCGACCTCGTTGGGACCGCGATATGTCTGGGCGTCGCCCTCGAAGTGGCCGAAGTAACGGTTAACCCGGCACTCGACGAACGAGGGTCCACCCCCGTCGCGTGCGCGACTGATCGCCTCTCCGGCCGCCTCGTAAACGGCGAAGAAGTCGTGTCCGTCCACGGAGACCGAGGGCATGCCGAAGCCGGCGGCCCGGTCGGCGATGCTGTCCGCTCCTACGGAGTACCTGGAAGAAGTCGCCTCGGCGTAACCGTTGTTCTCTGCGACGAACACGGCGGGCAGGTTCCAGACGGTGGCCAGGTTGAGGCTTTCGAAGGTGGTGCCCTGGTTTGAGGCGCCATCACCGACAAACGCCACGCCGACGTTTCGGGTGCCTTTCACCTTCGCCGCAAGTGCGGCGCCGCATATAAGGGGCGGGCCTCCGCCGACGATACCGTTGGCGCCCATCATGCCTTCGTCAAGGTCGGCGATGTGCATGGAGCCTCCCTTGCCGTGGCAAACGCCGGTGGTCCGGCCGTATATCTCGGCCATCATGCCGCGCACGTCAACTCCCTTGGCGATGCAGTGACCGTGCCCGCGATGGGTCGAGGCGATCCGATCATCGCGGGTCAAATTGGCCATTACACCGGCGGCGGAAGCTTCCTCGCCGGCGTACAGGTGGACAAAGCCCTCGATCTCCCCGGTGGCGAATTCGTCATGTACCCGTTCTTCAAACACCCGGATGGTCTTCATCACGCGATATGCGTGGAGCAGTTCTTCCCTGTCCAGGGGCATGCCGTTCCTCCTGTTTTGTGTGTCCGCCAGCGCTGCGTGTCGCCCGGGACGGATTCCGGCAACGCCAGATGGAGCGCGGTGGCCGGATGATACAGCGGCGGAGAGCTAGCCGTCGGTCGAGGTATCCCTCGCTATCGCCGATCCGTCGGCGGCCGGAACCGCCACCTGTTCTGAAGCTATCTCTCGCGCCGGACGTACCGGCGCTTCCAGTCTCATGAACACCACAGCGGCGAGGAGCATCAATACACCGCCTGCGACAAGGACGGGTGTATAAGTATCTGTCCAGTCGAATATGAATCCCGCCGCAACAGGCCCAACCATGAGGACGCTGTTGTAGAGCGGCGCCATCATCCCCCTGATAGTGGCGAAACTCCTCCGCCCGAACAGGTCCCCGACGAGCGCCCAGTTGAGGGAGCTACCCGCCTCAGATCCCGTGAAGAGCAACAAGGCGAAAAATATCGGCAACGTGCCTTCCGCGAACACAACGAGGAAAAGGCTGACCGCCGATGTCGCATACCCGAGTGACAGGATCCTGGTCCGGCCGATACGGTCTCCGTAATAGCCGGCGAGGAGGATAAGGGGGACTGCGACGAGCGCCAGTCCACCGACCATGTTCGCCGCGACCTGTCTGTCTACGTCCTTCCAGTCAAGGATCGCGATCATGTGCACGAAGATCGTCCCGTGGGCGGTAATACGGAGCATCGTTCCGATCGACAGCACCCAGAACGCTCGTGTTTTGAGGGCTTCCCTGGTCGTCCAACTGTCATAAGTGGCGATCGGCGCTGTGTGGCCATCGGCCGCCGCGCCCGCGACCAGAGCTGTCGGTTCGGGCTCAGGATCGCCATCCGGATTCAGGCCGTAAGCCTCTGGCGATCGCCGGAACACGAGGGCCATCGGCGTCACGAAGAACAGCATCATCAGGCCGATGCCGATGGAGGCGTTCTGCCAGCCGTACTCCAGGACGAATACGGAGAGAATCGGCACCATCGCCGCGCCGCCCAGGCGGAAAGCGGCGGCGTTGATCGACATCGCCAACCCGCGCTTGCGTATGAACCAGGAGTTGATACTCGCGGTCGTCGCCTGCATGAAGCTAGTCGATGCCCCTATCGAGATCACAAGGATGTAGACCACGAGAAAGGTGATGAAATCATCGGCCTGCGACAGCAGCAGGTATCCGATGCCGACGATGATGGTGCCCACGAACATCAGCGGCCGGACGCCGTAACGGTCGATCAACCAGCCGGATAACGGGCCCACGACGCCGTTTTCGGCCCGGGCGAGTCCAAACGCCAGCGCAGTTGCGCCGAGGCCCAGGCCCAGGCTTTCGCTCACCGGGAGGAACAGGACTGTGAAGCCCTGCCACTGGAGGGCGCCGCCCGTACCGTTCGTGAAAGCCGCCGCTCCCACGATCCACCAGCCGTAGAAAATCTTGCCACGCCCGGGAGAGCCGGGCTCGTCAGCGGAACGATTTCTTTGGAAGAACTTGATCTTCAGAGTCCAGACACGGGTGGGTGGACGGCGATATGGAGCGGGCCGACGCAATAGTGGCACAGTCACACTACGGTTGCACGGTCCCTGAATCCGGGAGCGCGAAACGGCGGCGTATCGTACGCCGCCGTTTCACGATTACTCTTCAGCCAGCCAGCGGGATTCAATCCCCGGCGGGGCTACCCTCGACAGCCGTTTCCGCTATCTCGGAGTCCCCCTCGATACTGATCCGGGGCAACCACTCCAGCCAGCTCGGAAAGTACCAGTTCTTTTCACCCAGCAACTCCATGCTCGCCGGGACGAGCACCATGCGGATAATCGTGGCGTCCAGGATTACCGCCACCGCCAACCCGAAGCCCATCTGCTGGAACATCGATAGCGGGCCGAGTGCGAAGCCTCCGAACACCGCAACCATGATCAGGGCCGCGCCCGTGATGATCGAGGCCGTCGAGTGCAGGCCGTAGGCGACCGAGCCGGAGTTGTCACCGGTTTCGTCGTAGCGTTCCTTTATGCGGCTCAGCAGGAAAACGTGGTAATCCATCGAAAGCCCGAAAAGGATGGCGAACAGGAACAACGGGATCCACGATTCGATAACGGGAACCTCCTGGAAGCCGAACAGCGCGTTTCCGACGCCCTTCTGGAAGACCAGCACGACCGTCCCGTACGCAGCTCCCACCGACAGCAGGTTCATCACCACCGCCTTGAGCGGCACGATGATCGACCGGAAGGCGATCAGGAGCAGGATGAAACTCGCCGCCAGCACCGCCGCCATGATTAACGGAACGTACCGCTTGACGATATCGACCGAGTCCATTACCTCTGCGGTGCCGCCGACGACGAGAACTTCGGCGTCCACGTCTCCGAATGCCTCGGGTACGTACTGGTCGCGTATTCGCTTGATGGCGTCGATCGATTCGTCGCTGGAGATATCGCCCGCAACCGAGAACCTCAGGTCCAGGAGATCGCCGTTCGGGCCGATCATCGAGTCCACCGTTCCGAAGTAATCGTCGCTGTCCAGCAGCGCAATCATGTCCGTTACGCCGTCCTGTACCGGGCCGGCGCTGACGTCCGGGGCGAGTACGACGATATCGGCGGTGATGATGCCATCCGAGAAGTTATCGATGACGATGTCGAACGCGTGCCGTTCGTCGGTATCGTCCGGCAACATGCTAATTCCACCGGAACCAAGTTCCATCGTTGCGACAGGCGCCGTCAGTCCCAGCAAAATGATCGCAGTGACCACGACGCTGATGACCGGGTTTGCCGTCACGGCGCCCGTGATCGCACCCCAGAAGCCGCCTCCGCTCTCGGGAGACTTGCGCCTGCCGAAGAACGGAAGCGGCAGCCAGTTAACGCGGTCGCCGAGCAATCCAAGCAGAGCAGGAAGGAGCGTAAGCGCCGCCGCGACCGCCGTGATGACCACGACTATCGTTCCGATGCCGAAGCTCTTGAACAGGATGTCCGGCATCATCAACATGCCGGCGAGCGCTATGGCGACGGCAACGCCGGAGAAGAGCACGGTGCGGCTGGCGGTGGCGCCCGCGATGCCGATTGCGTCGTAACGATCGAAACCACGGTCACGTTCCTCACGGAAACGCTGAACGATGAGAAGCGTGTAGTCGATTCCGACCGCAAGCCCGACCATCGTGGTCACAATCACCGTGAACTCATTCAGTTCACGGGCCAGGCTGATGGCGGTGATGAGACCGACCGCGGCGAAGATGGCAACGATTGCGACCAGGATCGGGATCAAGGCCGCAACAACGGCTCCGAAAACGGCCAGCATTATCACGAGCGCCGTGATGATGCCGATCATCTCGCCCTTCTGGAACGTCTCGTCCGCCATCTCGCCAAACAGGCGTTCAACACTCATGTTCCCGATGGTGGTAACGCGAAGACCTGAATTGGCGTTGGCTTCGTCGACCACATCCAGTATCGGATCGGCCGGCTCCAGATCATCTTCCTGGCTCAAGTTGGTGGTTACCTGGATGAGGGCCATCCGGCCATCATCGGTCAGCAGCGTATCTGCTCCGTCAAGGTAACTGGCGACTTCGCCAACCACCGGGGTTTCTGGATCACTGTCGGGGATGACCGCATCGATAGAGCGCATATCGGCAACGATCGAATCGACGACGGATGCGAGCAAGGCTTCGTCGACCGCTCCCGGGTCTGACTCGACGAGTACATACTCCAGGGCTCGCTGATCTTCGCCGGAAGCTTCTTCGATCAAGGCACTGGCCCGCCGAGCATCCGTGGATGCGACCCCACCCTCACCCGAGACATTCATCTGGCCCGATAGCATGAACGCCCCTGCTAGGACGAGCACCCACGCTCCCATGGTCAGCCACGCGTGGCGTGCAGTGAATCCGGCCAGCCGTCCCGTAAGTCCCAGGGTGCGCCGGTTTGTTGGTGTCGAGTTCATTTGTTTACCCTCGGGGCATTCCCAAATCCGTCGGGCGTACGCCCTGGATTCGGTCCGTGCATTATTTGCCCGGTCCAGATGAAGGAAGGCGCTATGCACCCCAACATCCAGGTTGCTCGACTCATGCGCGGGGACAATACCGAGGGTGGTGCGAGATGGTCGTGAGGGGAGTATTCACGTCGAAATGGGGCCATATTCCCCGCCGACATGCACGTAACTTCGTGTTTTCGATCCAAACTCGATCCCGGGAGCGACCGTAAATCGATGCCGCAACGCGGGCGAATTGCTTTGAAGGTGATGCTGCTCATGGGAGCTTTCCTTCCGTCGTGATTTGCGTCGTGTCTGTCAGGCTTCGGTCGTGCCTGTCCGTCCCACAGCAAGTTACGTAGCGCCCAGACCGGGGTCGTCATCCCGGGGTGGTGGCGACGGTGCTCTTGAGGGCGAAGTACCCGGTCCTCTTTCGGCAGATCGCGACACCAGTGCATACCTCCCGGGAGGTACTGGCGATCGCGCCGGGACGCCCCCTTCCAGGGCGAGTCTCGGCGGTCGGACCGACAATATGTCGGTGATGCGCGCGACTTCCGGGATCATCGAACGGTTACCCTGACTCCGTTTCACGACGATCAGACCGGGGCGACGGTTGGACATCGATCAACGTGGGGACGAGATCGATTCGACCGGTAAGGAGCAGACCTTTGGAAGCCAGCGAGATACTCATCGACGCATACACGCGTATTCAGGAGCTAGTTCATCGTTCCGCGAAAGGATTGACGAAGGAACAGCTTGCATATCGGCCCGAGGAAGGTTCCAACTCAATCGCGTGGCTCATCTGGCACCTGACGAGAATCCAGGACGGCCATCTCGCCGGGGCCACTGGAAACGAAGAGGCGTGGGTGAGTGAAGGATGGGCGGAACGGTTCGGGATGGCGCCGGACATTTCGATCAACGGCCAGGGCGATGGACCGGCAGAGGTAGCGGCATTACAAGCAGATGGCCCCGATGTCCTGCTCGGTTATCACGACACGGTTGTAAACCGGACGAGGGCGTACCTGCGGACGGTGGACTCGGCCGAGTTGGACCGGATTATCGACCGGTCGTACGACCCGCCGGTATCCGTCGGGGTGCGCCTCGTGAGTGTGATCAGCGACAACACCCAGCACGCCGGACAGGCCCGCTACCTGGGGGGAATGATCGAGCGGCAGGGATAGGGGCGTCACGAGAGGACAAATCGGCGCTTTGCTCCCGCCGGCGAACCAAGTCCCGAGGCGAACCGCGTCCTGAGGCGAACCGACCGCGTCCTGAGGCTCTCGAAGAACGGAGTACGCGCGAACGTTTCTTTGACGTTGGTCTGAACCCACCCGCGCCATCCTGCCATTCTGGTTCTTCCGCAGAAGGACCAGAACCTCCCGCTTGATCCCCGCTCGGACGCCAGATCGTTCCCACCTGAATGCGTCTGCTGGCACTACTCCGAGACCGTTTCACAGCTCGTCCATGGTTATTGACCGGATGGCGAGGATGGAAGCGCAGAAGCTGCGAAAAGACACCCCGGCGATCGCCAGGCCGGGAGATGCTTCGCCTCGGGCTCAGAATGGGCATATATGCCCGGAACGACAAAACACGTTGGTCCCAGACTGCAACCGCGCCCCGAGGCTTTCAAAGGGCCGCACTCAGCGACAACGTTCTTTCGCGCGCTGAATTGTGAGCGCCCTCAGCCCGCCACCCAGCCGCCATCTACCAGCAGATGGTGCCCCACTACCCCGGACGCCGCCGGGCTCGCGAGATACACGAACGCGCCGGCGATGTCCCCGGGATCAAGCCGTCGCCCCAGCGGAGACCGGTGCGCCACCTGCGCCTCTATGTGATCCGGTGTATCGGAAACCAGCTCGGTGTCCACAGGTCCCGGCCCCACTGCGTTCACGTTAATGCCGTACTGAACCCATTCCACCGCCAGCGCCCTCGTCAGACTGACCACTCCGCCCTTGCTCGCCGTGTATGCGGCATTCCACACACGCGCCGATTCCGCCACCTGCGAGCCGGTGTTGATGATCCGTCCACCGCCGTGATCCTTCATGTGACGTGCCGCGGCCTGCGCGCAGAAAAACATGCCCTTCAAGTTGACGTTCAGAACGCGATCCCAGTCTTCTTCCGTCTGATCCATAGCCGGACCTCGTGCGGCTATTCCGGCGTTATTCGCCAGGATATCGAAGCCGCCCATATCGCTGGCGGCGCGCTCGAACGCCCCGGCGATTTCGGATGTCCGGGTCACATCGAACCCGTAGCCGTGCGCCTCTCCACCCGCCGCCCGGATCTCGGCGCAAACGCCGTCTATTTTTGCCTGCTTGGACGGGACATCCGTGACCGCCACCCTCGCACCCGCCGCGGCGAGGCCGATAGCTATGGATCGGCCAATCCCTTGCGCCGCGCCCGTCACGAGAGCACATTTGCCGTCCAACCTGAACATTGAAGCCTGCATCTACCGTCTCCATCCCTTTCAAGGGTGGTCAGAAGTGAAGTCAACGCCGAAATATGCGTGAGTTTCGCAGGTATGCGATCACCCCGTAAACGCACCCGGCTCATCCTTCACGGTGCGCGCTCTCGTCATCACTCGTACAATGCGGCGACCTGCACAGATATCGGGAGGTCAATATTGGCTCTACACCCACAGGTCGCGGCGGCGTTGAAGATGGCGGAGGAACTGAATCTGCCGGAGCTGAACACGCAGACGCCCGAGGCGGCGCGTGCCTCGGCAAAAGAGCGCACGGCCGCAGCTCCGACCGAGCACGACGATGTGTACAGCGTGCGCGACACCGTATTTCCAGGTCCCGCCGGCGACCTGCCGATCCGCATCTACACGCCATCTGAGGGCGATAATCACTCGCTGATCGTCTGGTTCCACGGCGGCGGCTGGGTGATTGGCGACCTGGATAACGAGGATCCGGCCTGCCGTGTGATCTCGAACAGCACTAACTCCGTGATCGTGTCGATCGATTACCGGTTGTCCCCGGACGTCCGTTTTCCTGAGCCCGTCGAAGACTGCTATGCCGGGCTGCTCTGGGCGCACGACAACGCATCAGAACTTGGCGTTGACGCCTCTCGAATCGGGGTCGCCGGAACCTCCGCGGGCGGAAACCTCTCCGCCGCCGTGTCCCTCATGGCACGTGACCGGGGCGGCCCGAAGATATCGCACCAGGTTCTGTTCTGCCCGGTAATCGACCACGACTTCGGCACCGCCTCTTACTCGGCCAACGCCGATGGTTACATGCTGTCTCGCGACTCGATGATCTGGTTCTGGGAGCACTACCTCGGACCGGACGGTGATGGCTCACACCCGTATGCATCACCGATCCGTGCGGAGAGCCTTGCCGGTCTGCCCGCGGCGACGATCATCACCGCCGAATATGACCCGCTCGTTGACGAAGCCGAGGCCTACGCGGAAGCACTGAAGGCAGCGGGGAACGATGTCACCTACAACTGCTATGAAGGCATGATCCACGGCTTCAACGGCCGTGTCGGAATATTCGACCGCTCACGGGACGCACTGGCCGAAGCCACGACGCGGCTAAACGCATCCCTTTCTGCCTGAAAAACCCGACGACCGATAGACTCGACGAATAGAACGACGACCGGCGGTACCGACCCGATTCATCCCGGGTTCGCACTGAGCCGCCACAGGGAGGAATGATCCATGAAGATCGAGATGTTCCATCTTTGCCCTTACCGGGATCTCCCGGAGGACTTTCGGGAGAAGAATCGGAGTGTGTGGGTGGACGTTCCGTCGCACCTCTTCGACGCACAAATTGCGAGCCGGACCTACAACCAGACGCTCGACGAGCTGAAGTACGCCGCCGAGGTCGGCTATGACGGCATCTGCGTCAACGAACACCATCAGAACGCTTACGGGCTGATGCCCTCCCCCAACATCATGGCCGCCGCCATGTCACGGGAGACAGAAGACGTGGCCATCATCGTCATGGGCAACTCGATCGCCCTGTACGACCCGCCAATCCGCGTGGCGGAAGAGATGGCGATGCTGGACTGCATCAGCGGCGGACGGCTGGTCGCCGGGTTCCCGGTCGGCTCCGCAATGGACACGGCTTACGGTTACGGGGCGAACCCGGCGCTGTTGCGCGACAAGTACGCGGAGGCCGAGGAGCTGATACTGCGGGCATGGGAAGAGAAAGATATCTTCTCCTTTGACGGCAAGTACACCCAGCTCCGCTACGTGAACATCTGGCCGCGACCGATGCAGGAGCCACGCCCGCCCGTGTGGGTGCCGGGAGCCGGGTCCATCGAGACCTGGAACACCTGTATCGAGAAGGGGCACCTGTACGCCTACCTGTCCTACAGCGGTTTCAAGCGCGGCAAGCAGGTGATGGACGGCTTCTGGAAGGTCGCCAACGCCGCCGGGGTGGACAATCCTTACCACGCCGGGTTCCTGCAGCTCGTCTGCATCGCCGACAGTGAACAGGAACTTCACGACAAGTACGCCGCGCACACCGAGTACTTCTTCAACAAGATGCTGCACGTGTACCCGGGCTTCTCGGACCCGCCGGGATACCGGACGGTGGACACGATCAAGGCCGGGCTGCTGGCTCAAACGACGACATTCGGTCGCGCGAGTGATGGCGAGGTCACGTTTGACCAGCTACGCGAGGCGGGGAACGTGGTCGCCGGAACCCCGGAACAGGTGACCGAGCAACTGCGGAGCGTCGCTAAAGACCTGCACATCGGCCACCTGATGATCCTCAACCAGTTCGGCTCTATTCCGCATGAACTGGCCAAAGAGAACATCCGGCGCACCGCACAGGAGGTCGTCCCCAACCTCCGGGACATGTGGTCGGAGTACGAAGACCACTGGTGGCCGCAAAACGCCATTGTCAGGGAAGGAAGCGCGGCCCCGGCTTCGGCGGACTAGGCGTGGAGCCGCGGGAGCGCACCCTTCGAGAGCCTCAGGGAGCGTTCCCTAAGGGTCAGGAGGCGTCTGTATAGCTGCGACTTGCTCCCTCTTCCCCTCCGCGGGAGAGGGCCGGGGTGAGGGGGTGACCTTCCGAGGAAGGTTTGCCGCCGCTCCGCACATCACACACCGACATCCCACAAGAGGAAACAGATGAACGAACGATCGGTCTCAGTCCGCAACGGTGAGTTCCAGGTAGACATCCTAGAAAAAGGTTCCGGGAGCCCGTTCCTGTTCCTGCACGGAATTGCGGGCCTTGAATGGACTCCGTTCCTTGAGCAGATGTCCACCGGTCACACCGTCATCGCCCCGCGAACACCCGGGTTCGGCGAATCAAGCGGCACCGAAAGCCTGCAGGACATTCATGACCTGATCTACTTCTACCTCGACCTGCTGGACGAGCTGGGCCTGGACGATCTCCCGATAGTCGGCCATTCGCTCGGCGGCATGTTTGCGGCGGAGCTCGCGGCGGCCCAGCCGGCCCGCTTCAGCCACGTGGTGCTCGCCGCGCCCTTCGGATTGTGGAATGACTCAGACCCGATACCTGACCTGTTCTCGATCTCCCTCCCGGGCCTCGCTGAAGCGATGTACGCCGATGTGAAATCGGAACCGGCAGTAGCTATAGCAACAGCGCCACAGGCCAGGATGACGGAGGTCGACCCGTCGACGGCCGAAGGACAGGCGACGCTCGATTACCTGGTGGAGCGCGCCAGGGCGATGTCGACCGCGGCAAAGTACCTGTGGCCGATCCCGAACCGTGGCCTATCGAAACGACTTCATCGCGTGACGCAACCGGCACAGGTAATCTGGGGGGAGTCTGACGGCATAGTGCCGCCGAGCTACGCAGAGCGATTCGCCTTGCAGATGCCAAACGCGGCGGTCCACGTCATACCGGACGCGGCACACATGGTGGTAGATGAGCAACCGGGACGCGTAACCGGGCTGGTCGAAAACCTGCTGGCCCGCTAAACCGAAAACCACAACGGAGAGCAGCCCCATGACCGATCCACACCGGCTTGATGAACAGGTCGCTATCGTCACCGGGGCAGCCCAGGGAATCGGAAAAGGCATCGCGCTCGTGCTGGCCGAGGCCGGGGCGAAGATCGTCATCGGCGATCTCCAGGACGCATCCGGCAGCGTGGACGAGATCCGTGCTGCGGGCGGTCAATCCGTGAGCATGGTGATGGACACCAGCAAACCGGACGATGATACGGCCCTGATTGACTTCGCCGTCAAGGAGTTCGGGCGACTCGATATCCTGGTCAACAACGCGGCGATCGACGCCCCGAGCGGCAACGTATGGGACCTGCCGGACGCCGACTGGGAGCGGACGATAGGCGTCAACTTAAGCGGCGTCTTCTACTGTTCGCGGGCTGCTCTCGTACCGATGCTGAAGGCCGGTTCCGGGGTGATCGTCAACATGAGCTCGGTGTCCGCCAAACACGCGGCGAAGGGCATGTCGCCCGCATACAACGCCAGCAAGGCAGGCGTCCTCGGGCTGACGGCCGCTTTCGCCGAGCAGGTAACCGAAAAAGGTGTCAGGGTGAACGCCGTGATGCCAGCGCTGGTCGAGTCCCGGGACTTCGGCTGGTCGCCGGAAGAACGAGCCAGGCAGATCGCACCGTACCCGATGGGCCCCGGTCAACCGCGTGACATCGGCGAGGCGATTCGCTATCTCGTAAGCCCCGCGGCGCGCTGGGTCTCGGGAACCACCCTGCCGGTCACCGGCGGCGTCCAGCGCGGCTCTTCGGTGTTCTAGCCAGCATCCGCCCAGTCATTCACTCACGCTTATTGATGTTTTGGAGCCGGTCCCGATCAGCCTAGAGATCGACATGACCGCCGAGACTCCTCGGTCCATCGGCACAGGAAGATCATCGCCTCTCCAATATCCTCATATGTCCTCAGGTCAAACGTGGATTTCAGCGCCCTTATCTGGTTTATCTTGTTGTTGGAACAAAAACGCCACCCGCGTCGTCTTTATCAGTAAGCGAGATAATGATCACTCGATCGCAGACTCGCCCATCCAACCGATCGCGTTTCGAGCTAGCCAGCAATTTTTGACGTTCTCGGCCGCTCTCAACCTGAACGGTTGAGCTGCGCCGCCTATCTGAGGAAAGGTGGGGATGTCTCAGTTACCCGGTAACGATCCGTTCATAGATCGCCTCCCGGCCGAACTCCAGGACTGGCAAGATCGGGGCATCATCACGGCCGAACAGGCCAGTGACATCGTTGCCAGCTATGATCTGCCGCCGGATCTGGCGCAAGGCCAGAAATCCCGCGGCAAGCTGATCACCATCCTGGTGGTCTTCGGATCCCTGCTGGTCGGTCTCGGCATCATCCTGTTCATCGCCGCAAACTGGGACGCGATCCCACGGGCGGTTCGCCTCGCGCTGATCCTCGCCGGCATTCCCGGCGTTTACGCCACCGGTTACTGGCTGGGTTACGTGCGGAACTTCCAGCGCGTGGGCATGGCGGTGCTACTTCTGGCGGCCGTTCTATACGGCGCAGGGATCCACCTGGTGGCGCAGGTCTACAACTCACCGGTAGACGACCCGAAACTGGTCACACTGTGGTTCCTGGGCGTACTCCCTCTGGCTTACGTGTCCCGGTCCCAGGTCATCGTGGTCCTGTCGCAGGGCCTTTTCTTACTGGCGATCGGTTACTGGGTATTCGAATGGATAGACGGACCGGATGAAGGACTGGCGATCTTCGGTTTCGCCCTGTACATGACCCTCGGCGCGTTACTGTACGGACTCGGGAAACTGCAATCCCGATTCGACTTCACCCGGGACTACGCCGGCAGTTACGAAATCGTCGGGATAATCGTCATGATGGGTGCGGTTTTCCTCCTGAGCTTCCGTGAGTTACACGACCCTGATTTCGATTGGGAGTTCGGAGTAGACCTTGAAGTGACGACGAATCTCAAGGTGCTCTTCTTCCTGGCCGGCGCGGGAACCGTGGCCTCGATGGCCGGCGCCGCGGTTATTCGAATGAAGAATGACCTCCCGTTGAGCACCCTTATTTACGAGGCGGGGGCGATAGCGCTCTCACTCGTAATCGCCTACCTCGTGGTGTTCGCCCACTCCGGCAACAACGCGCTGTACCCCATCCTGTTCAACCTCTTGCTCTTCGCGGGGATTATCGGACTCGTATTTGCCGGTTACTCCTGGCGCAGGGAGGCGTTTATCAACCTCGCCCTGATCTTTTTCGGGCTTGACGTATTTGCGCGCTACTTTGAATTCAGCTGGGGCCTGCTGGACCGGTCCCTGGTCTTCATCGTTGCCGGTCTGGTGTTACTGGGCGGGGGATATCTACTTGAGCGCGGGCGAAGCTCGATGGTCGACAGGATGGAGACGCAGGGGGATGAGTCATGACTCCCCGGCTGAAAATCGCTTTTATTGTCATCGTGGCGGTGCAGGTTTTGGTGCTGATCGGTTTCATAGCGGACCGCGAGTACACGCTGCGCACCGGCACGGAGGTCGTCCTGCAGACAGTTCCGATCGACCCCAGATCCCTGTTCCAGGGGGATTACGTCATCCTCGACTACGAGATCGCCACGGCGGAGTGGTACATCGATATCCCGGTTGGCACGACCCTGTACCTGTCGCTCACTGAAGCTGGTGACGTATGGGAAGCGGAGTCGTACGGGGAATCGAAACCGCCCGAAAATGACGCCGTGTTCATCAAGGGGACCGTTGACAGGCCGGGACACCTGGACTTCGGCATCGGCACCTACTTCGTTCCAGAAGGCACGGGACTTCTCGTTGAGAGAACCAGCGATGTGAAGGTGATCGCCTCGGTGGATGATCGCGGCAAAGCCGTCATCAAAGACGTCGTGCTAGATGGCGTGCCGTTCAACGAAGCGCGGAAATTGAAGGCCGAGGCCGAGAAAGAGGCCGATCCGCCTCCGCAGCGCTAGACGCGAGTCCCGATCCGCAACGCTCCCCAGAGCCGGAGCCGCCGCGGAAGACTCGCGACCCGTAGCCTCGCCCAACGCCGTCCAAAGAATCACGATCCCGTGCAGTTGCGCCCATTTGCCCCCTCACCCCGGCCGATAGTTCCAACCGCGTTATGGCACGATCCGGCCCACATTCGACAGCCTCAGCACAAGCCCCGAGAGCCTCGGAGCGCTGACGGGTTCGCCCGAAGTCCGGCCATTCGATTCGTCACTCCCGAAACGCTATGTAGCAAAACATGCCCGCCGATGTTAGCTTGCCCGACAAACCTCAGGGTCTTGAATCGAAAAGCACGGATCTCGTACACCCCCCAGACGAACAAACGAAAGCCACAGGTGACGATTTGACCATCGATGTCGCAACCGGAATAGCCAGGATTCTCAAGCAGGAAAACGTGCCGTGGGTGTCGACGTTCCCGGTCAGTAGAGTCAACAACTCGTTCGGAAGAGAGGGCCTCAGGCTACTGATGATGCGGGAAGACCGTTACGCGGTGGCGGTTGCCGATGCGTATTCCCGGGTTACAAACGGTGAGCGGATTGGCGTCTGCACGTTCTCGGGAGGCCTCAACGCCGCAGGCGCACAGGTTGCGTACTCGGGTATCGCCCAGGCATACGAGGAAGGTTCTCCCGTCCTGTGCATCGTGGATGCGGTAGCCCCGGGCGATGGAGAGAGCACCCGGTACGATCAAGCAGCCGCGCTGCGCGGAGTCTCGAAATGGTACGGGTACATCGACAAACCTGAACGCGTGCCTGAAATGATGCGACGCGCGTACACCATGCTTCGGTCGGGACGGCCGGGGCCGGTGGTGTTGGGCGTTGCAGATGCAAGTGCGACGTATGACGAGACGGTAGACCCTTACACGCCGCCAAAAGGCTGGAAATCGCTTCCGGATCCTGAAGATGTGGCCGGCGCAGCGAACGCACTTCGGTCAGCAACGCGTCCTCTTTTGTTCGTCGGAGAGGGGGTCCTTTACTCAAACGCCGCGGCCGAACTTCGGGAGTTTGCCGAAAAGGCCAACCTGCCTGTGGTAACCACGCTGAAAGCAAAGGGCGTGTTCCCGGAAAACCATCCGCTTTCGGTCGGCACGCGGGGCGATCATGTAGTCAAGTACATCGAAGAAGCCGACCTCATTTTCGCGATCGGCGCGAGTATCTCGCCGGGACGATTCGGACACGGAATCCCCGATGGTGCGAACAAAAAGATCATCCAGTGCAATATCGACGAGTTCGACGTAAACAGGATTTATCCGACGGCGAACGCCGTCATAGGTGATGCCAAATCGACCTTGATTTCGCTCATCGCCGAACTCGATAGCGAACCGATCGAGAGCCGGGGTGAGATAGCCGCCGAGGTCAAGACCGCGAAAGACTCGGGGATGGCCGTATATCACGAGGCGATGGCATCGGAAGGCAAGCCGATTAACCCGTACCGCGTTTACAGCGCTCTGATGGAGGCGCTGGATCGCGAGAACTCTTTCGTAACGCACGAATCAGGCAATACCCGGGACCAGCTTTCGACGGCGTTCGAGACGCTCATCCCCCGGGGGTTCCTCGGCTGGGGCAACGTCTCGTCCCTGGGATTCAGCTTCCCGGCCGCGCTCGGCGCCAAACTCGCCTATCCGGACAGGCAGTCGGTGGCCGTCACGGGCGACGCCGGACTTGCCTACATGCTCGGTAGCTTCGAGGTGCTGACACGACTCCAACTCGGAGTGACGGTGGTTCACATCAATAACGGCGGCTTCTCAGGTTACGGCCCGGGGTTCTGGGGCGAAGGTCACGATCCGTACACGTATGACGTGCTCGGACCGGATGACATCAACATGACAAACGCCATAAAGGAAATCGGTTGGTCAACCGAGCGCGTCGATGAACCGGGCGAGGTCATACCTGCCCTGAAGCGGGCCTTCGCCGCCAACGCCAACTCCCAGCCGGCATACATCGAAGTCATCGCGAGCCAGTACCCGGTGTACGGAAACTGGGCGTCCGGGTAGGCTCATTCGTGGTTGTTGAAGCCAGGATTCTCAACAGCTACAAACGTCGCCCTGAATAACAGGCGCCCACCGGTCCCCTGAATTGCCTCTTCGGCTCAACGGTTTAAGATGCGTTGAGCCGGGAGGCAAAGGGGGACCGAGATGACGACCTTGCAACAGTCCGCAAGGCTCGAAGCCGCTCTGACCGAGCTGGCGGATATCGAGACGGCAATCCTTGACGCCGTCCACCGGCTCGAAGATCGCGTCTCACCCCACCCGGACGTGCCCGCGTTGTTCGCCGATATCGAACGAATGGCTCACGATCACCTGGACGCAATTAAAGTCCGTTACCGATCACTTGCGGGTCTGGTGCTTCAAGTCGGCGGAACAGGATCAGGGTCCGGGTCAACTGGTAAGCACGAGCTTGCGGACTTTCACCCGGTGTCGAGCTCGCTCCGAGCGCTCTACACACAACTGAACGAAGCGGTAATCGCATACTCGACATTGACGCTGATGGCGGTCCGTTTCCGGGACAGTTGGGTGGCAGCGAGCGAAGGCACGACGGCCCACATCGGGCGCGCCTACACACAGGAGTACATGGCCGCCATCGGCCGGATCACCGAGACCATTTACGACGTTGTGCGCTGGGAGCTTGACGGAGAAGGTCTGGAGTGCCAGTGCACCTGTCCGTCATGCGTCATCGGGATCTGTGTCGGCCCTGCCGCAATCAGGAACACCTTTAGCGAAGCCTGGAACGCCGCCCGCCCGCCAATGGCCGACACAGGGATCGTGGTGCAGCCGCCCAGGATTGGCAGCGCGGCCGACGAAGCTGGATTCAGACAGGGAGACGTGATCGTCACGGCTGACGGCGCAAAGGTGGATTCTGTACCGGTCCTCCAGAAAGTAGTCAAAAGCCACCTGCCCCACGAGTGGATCGAGTTCGGAGTGCTCCGCAACGGGGATGTGATTCCCCTGATCGCTGAACGGCGGAGCGATCTTGATGTTGAATTGGACATGAACGTGGAAGACTGCGTCCAGGCTCCGGGATCCGATTTTTACCAGGACAGGGCACGCGACATCCAGGCTCGCGTTCGTGAGAATGGTTCAACAAACGGATCTGGACCGACCGGATTAGCCAGCTTGAGTCCACGTGAGATCCAGGTCCTGCGACTCGCCGCGGAAGGGGCCCATAATCCTGAAATCGCCGAAAGTCTCGGGATCAAGCGCGCCACGGTAGCGCGGCACATCGCCAACATCCTCGAAAAACTTGGCGCCGCCAATCGCACCGAGGCGGTCAGCATAGCCGCGACCGGAGGGTTGCTCTCCTACGCATAGGTTCAGACATCGATTCTCCCGCCAACAGCCGGCCGCAATGGTTCATATGAAGCATCCAAACGCGTAACTCCCCGTGCACGATTCGACGCGTCCTCGGGTTTTCGACAATACCGGGGCCGATCGAGCACAAGGAGGTTTCATTGTGACGGCGATCGACCTGTCCGACAGACTGCGCGTTGCTTTAACGGGAATGTTGGCGCAGGAGACGGCGATTCACGCGACCGCGGGACACCTGTCGGGCCGCGTATCGGACCACGGACCGACTCCTGATCTGCTCGCCGGCATCCGTCAGATTTCCGGTAATCACCTGACGGCTATACGTGAACGGCTTGGCGTCCTGCCCGAAGATGAGACGCCTGCGGAAATCGGATCACTGTCCGGTGACCACACCGGCTTCGCCGAATGGCACCCGGTTTCGGATTCGCTGTGCACCATGTATTCCCTGATGGGTGAGGCGGTGATCCGTTACTCGGCGATGCAGCCGATCACCAACCGGCTGGCGGATAGCTGGGCTGTCGCGAGCGAGGGTACAAGCGCACACATTGCTCGCGCCCACACTCAGGAATACCTCGCCCTCATGGGCAGGATCACGAACGTCGTCCACGATGCCGTCATCTGGGAGTTGGACCAAGATGGCCTGGAGTGCCTCTGCACCTGCCCGTCTTGCAGTCTCGGGGTATGCCTTTGCGCCGTGGCCGCGCGCGGAATCCTGGCACCGGCGCTCGCCAGCGCGATGCCTCGCGTGACCGAGAGCGGGATTGAGGTTTTGCGCCCCCGGACCGGCAGCGCCGGTGAACGGGCAGGAATGCTTCAGGGGGATGTCGTGGTGGCCGTGGAAGGCGCACCCATCGGCACGATCCCGGAATTCCAGGCCACCATCCAGGGTCACGAACCAGGTCTCATCGAGTTGGGCGTGCTTCGCGACGGGGAGCAAATCGTCCTTACCTGCGAGACGACGTAACCACACCGGGAGAAACGGAATAGAGCTCAAAAGGAGCAAGAAGATGGCAAAGACCTACACCTGCCTCGACGTTGGCGTCGACTGCACCTGGAGCACCAGCGGCGAGACCGAAGACGAAGTTGTGACCAACATCGGCGAGCACGCCGCCGAAGTGCACCCCGATGTCGAGCTGACACCAGAACTCATGGCCGCGGTCCGCGGGGTCATCAAGGACGCGTAACCTGAATTCTGAGTTCACGCGAATAATTGGCGCTCGGTCCGGAAATACTTCTCCCTCATCCTGCGCCTTCTCCCGCTGAGAGCAGGGAATTGATGAAGTTAACGCGTAATTGGTTTGCCCCCTCTCCCCGCCGCGGGAGAGGGTTGGGGTGAGGGGGCAGGTTCGGACCGCAATCCGAGCCTGGAGCCCAGCGCGCTCGTTAAACGATCAAGAATATTCAGCGCGAGCGGCTGCTCAAACCGTCACGGCCTATCGCGGACGGAACAAGCCCCGCCCTTACATGCGACCGGTATCACGTGTGCGCCTTGCCCGATGTGTCAGTCCCTCACTCCCCGCCGTCCGGCCCCCAGAACACGACCCACATCGACAGGTCGTCGGTGAACTCTTCAAACCGATGCTCGACACCGGCGTGGACGAACAACGCGTCTCCCGGCCCAAACTCGTGTCTGTCGTCACCGTTTACGAACCACCCGGTCCCGGACTGGATCACGTATATTTCGTCCTGATCGTGCGGTTGCTGCGGATCATCGCCACGCGGC
>JASLLE010000039.1 GCA_030747175.1 Dehalococcoidia bacterium
AGCATCGCTACGCCGTTTGCCGCATTCCGCCTTCCTACGACATCGACCGCTATCGCTTGCGTCGCCGGCATCTCGAACGACGCCGTCACGCCCGCCACCCCCACGAGCGCCATAACGCCCCAGATATAAACATCTGCCTGGAGCGCCAGGAGCCATAGCCCGATCGCAACCGAGACCTTCAGTCCGGCCGTGACGATCAGGACCTTGCGGCGCGGGAACCGATCCGCTATCGCACCTCCGATCGGTCCGAATACTAGATTCGGCGCGCTCCTGATCGCGAACGACAGCGCAGTCAGAAAGACGGATCCGGTCTGGTCAAGGACGAGCCAGCTTATGGTCAGCCGCTGCATCCAGTTGCCAAACCCGATGAGCAACCCGGCAGCCCACAACCACCTGAAAGTGCTGTTGTGCAACGAGCGCAGCGGTCCTGAATGTACCCGTGCGGGTGGTGCCGGATCTGGTCCCGTGCTGGTGTTCATCAGGGCTACGACATGCTCCCGGATCGCATGAAATTTCGGGACGCTCGAAAACGAAAGCCCGCCGTATTAACACTCACCGTACTCCCGGCCAATGAGGAAGGGCCGGTTTCTCAAACCGGCCCTTCTTATCTCAGCCCGCAGGACGGACCCCTGGCCTCTCAGGGAATTAGCAGGCCAGTCCCAGGTCTTTCTCGATCTCGGTGAGGGCCTCGTCGATAACGCTGATCATGAAGTCGATCTCGTCCTGGTTGATCGACAGCGGCGGGCAGATGCTGATGATGTCGCTGGCCCTGAAGCTGACGAGGTTGCGCTCGTACAGTGCCGGAGGCAGTTTCTTCGCCAGCCCTGCGCTTGCCGGGAACGGCGCCTTTGTTTCGCGATCGCTGACGAGCTCGATCGCAGCGATCAGCCCCATGCCGCCGCGAATATCGCCGACCGAGGGGTGTTCGTACAGCTTTTGCAGTTGCTCGTACAGGTATGTTCCAAGGCGGTCCGAGTTCCCGACGAGGTCTTCGCGCTTGTATATCTCAAGGTTCTTCAACGCGGCGGCGCTGGACACCGGGTGCCCGCCGAAGGTGATCAGGTGTTTGAACGTCCGGGTGTCGTCGCCTATGAATGTGTCTGCGATCTTCTTGGTCGCTATGGCGGCGCCGAGCGGCAGATAGCCGCTGGTGATCGCCTTGGCGACCGTGGTGATGTCCGGCTGAATGCCGAATCGTTCCGTCCCGAACCACGTGCCAAGCCGGCCGAAACCGTTGATGACCTCGTCGGCGATCAGCACGATGCCGTAGGTCTCTGTGATCTCGCGGAGGCGGTGCCAGTATTCGGGCGGCGGGATGTGGATGCCGGTGGCAGCCGAAACCGGCTCGGCGATGATCGCCGCCACGGTGTCCGGCCCCTGGTGCTTGATGACCGTCTCGAACTCGTTGGCGACCGCTATGGCCTCGTCCACCGGGTTCTGGTGATAAGTAGGCCGGTAAGCGTTGTAGTTGGTGACGTGGTAGGTCCCGGGCATCGTCGGCCCCATGGTGTCCGCCGCCGGGCTTCCGCCCAGGCTGACGGCCATGGCCGTTCCGCCGTGGTAGGAATTGCGTCGTGACATGACTTTGTATGCGCCCTGCTTGCCGGTCAGGATGCGGTATTTCTTGGCCATCTTGACGGCGGTTTCCACGGCTTCCGAGCCGCCACTGACGAAGAACAACCGTGCGTCATGGTCCGGGTAAAGTTCACTGACGACGCCGGATAGCTTGATCGTGGAGGGTATGGCGGAACCGGCCGGTGGCGAATCGATCGCGACCATCTGGGCGTACGCCGCGTCTGCGATCTCGGTGCGGCCGTATCCTGCTGATTTGTACCAGAGGCCGGCCATGCCATCGAGAAGACGGTTCCCGTCGATGTCTGTCACCCAGACGCCTTCGCCTTTTACGAAAACCTTGAGGGCGCCGTCCCGCCAGTCGGCGGTCTGCATGGCATGCATGAACAGGTGCTCTCCAGCGGTCTGCCGAAGGTTTTCGATCTGTTCTCCGGTAAAGGTCTCGGTGGTCATTTAATTGACTCTCCGGTACGACACTGGTTGGCGAGATTGCGGCTGCCGAGCGATTCGCGCCAGTTTACGACCGGTCTGCAAAACGGTCCATAGATGGCCCGATATGCGGGCAAACATCTCGTTTGCACGAATCCGGGGTTGCCCGGTTCCGGTCGATGAATACAATCCACCCGGAACCTTGCGCCCACCCGGCTCCGAGCCCGGGAACGCGGAGCAAGGATGACTCCCGGTTTTCGATCGGCCTAAATCAGCAAGAAGCGAGAGGTACGGGACATGACCGTCAACATCGCCACCGTTTACGAGAGATCCAAGAGCCCGGGACCGCAGCCGAACGGTCTGCAGGCCGCGGAAGACGGCCTCTGGTACATCGACCAGAGGGACGACAAGATCTACAAGCTTGACTGGGATTCCGGCGAGGAGATCCTCTCCCTCCAGACGAAGACCGTCCATTCCAGCGGGATTACCCTCGGCGATGGATACGTCTGGGTAGCTTCGACCTTCGACCTGACGATCCACAAATGCGACATCGAAACGGGCGAGACAATTGAGGAGTTGCCGACCCCGGGCGTCGGGCAGGTAGCGTTTGCCGCCCCCGGAGCGCCGCCCCGTCAGTCCGGCGCACACGGACTGGAATGGCGTGACGGGAAGCTCTGGGTCGCAGTCCCGCCGTCCCAGAAGATTTACCAGATGGATCCCAACACCCACGAAGTCCTGCACGAGATCAAGGCGCCCGGCCTTCGGGTGCACGGCATCGCCTTCAATGAAGACGGTCACCTGTGGGCGGCGGACACGGCGGCCGGCGTGGTGTCCCTGCTCGATGTTTCGGACGGCCGTGTCCTGAATTACGTACGGGTGCCGTGGCCGACAGAGGTGCACGGCCTGACTATCGACTCCACCGGCACTCTCTGGTACTGCGATGCGGAATCGACGGCGATCGGGCGGCTTGGCTGGTAGGAGCCAACCCGGGCCAGACTTATCTTCGGACAGGTTTTGAAACGGCGGGAATTGCGTGCGAGACGCGCAATCTCCCGCCGCTTTCATTTGCCCCGGAATGCAGTCCGGCGCCTGCTCAAGTACCGATTCGGGGTCCGCGCTCGCAGTACGCTCGAAGGGTCTCGATCGCGGACAGCACGGCGAGGTGGCTCGTGCGCGGATTGCGTACATGAGGCTGATTGATCAGCCGGAATGTGAACTCGCCGAACGCCCCGCTGGCGTGGATTTCGTGAACGTTGCCGGGAGAGGCCGGGTCCGCCACAACTTTGACGATGGTCCGTTCCGGGCCGATCCCGGCGATGCTCAATGTCGCAGCGACATTGACGTTGGCAGGGAAGAGCGGCACTGCGTCACGCGCCGGGCCTTCGTAGAGGACAGTCGGCTCCGTGATCTGGAGCTCTTCCCATTTCGCAAACCCGGGCGCCCCGGAGAATGCGCGGGGCGGCTTGGTGGATGTCAGCGTGACCTCGTCGAGCTGGTCACGGACAGAGCGAAGCGCATCGATGCCTCCGAGCGCGCCGGATGGAACAACGATGTCGCAACCGTTCCGGGCGGCGAGGGTGGTCATGCGGTCCAACAATGCCGTGTCGGTAAACGCGCCCGAGCTGAGGGTGAACAGTGATCGTCCCGCTGCCAGAACCGTTTCTCCGTGGGCCGCGACGGCCGCCGGTGCTGCACACTCGACCACGAGCGAAATATCCTGAACGGCCAGCATTTCGGCCACGGTGCGACAGGCGATCGGTGTCGGGTCCAGTGTGTCGGCCAGCCGTGCCGCCTGTGCGGCATCCTCGTCAAACACGGCGACGATGCGCGCGTTCTTGACCGATCGGTTCACCACGGCGAGAGCGATCTCGCTCCCCATCGTGCCGCAGCCGAGCAGGCCGATGCCCACGCGTTCATCCAGTTGAGCCGAATCCGTCAAACCCGGGTGTTCTCCGTTTCTGCATGTTGCCGCCGTATCGGGTCATTATCCGCGCCCGTTCGTGCCGTGAGAGCGGTTGCCGGGGGTTAAACTCGGGCGTCCTCAACCGGGCCCTGCACAATTCCGCCGCATCTGCGGGCCTGTGTGGTCGGCCGGTTCAATTTATCAGGAGATCGATCCCCGGATGATCCGGGGGGGGCCTGCGGGGCCAGAATCAATAAAGGGAGCGAAATCGAGTGGCGACATCACCGATCGCAGGAAACGTCCAGACCGTGCTCGGCCCGGTTGCTCCCGAGACGCTCGGGCCGACCATCACGCACGAACACCTTTTGATCGATTTTCGCGTGGTGTTCCAGCAGCCGAGTGCCGCCAGCCAGGCCGGGATGGCGGAAGAGAAACTTTCGCTCAAGAACCTTGGCTGGATACGGCATAACTGGAACAGTTCGCTCGACAACCTGATGCTGCTGGACGAGGAGGTCGCCATCTCAGAGGCCCGGCATTATTTCAACTCGGGCGGCGGCACGATGGTGGATGTGACGAGTAACGGCCTGGGCCGCGATCCGCAGGCGCTGGCACGCATCAGTCGCGCGACCGGGTTGAACGTCGTAATGGGCGGCGGACATTACATAGGAGCGACGCACCCGGCCGAATTTGAGACGGCGACCGCAGAAGATATCGCTGAATCGATCATCCGCGACATCCAGGACGGGGTCGGTGACACCGGAATACGGACGGGGATCATCGGCGAAGTAGGGGTGTCCGCGCCCTGGGGTCAGACGGAACGCAAGACGGTGCAGGCGGCCGTGATCGCCCAGGTCGAGACCGGCGCGCCGGTGTTGATCCACCCGGGGCGGGATGAGGAGTTGCCGGGGCAAATCCTGGAGGCCGTGGCCGAGTGGGGCGGTGACCTGGCTCACACGGTGATGGGCCACATCGAGCGAACTATTTACAGCAGGGACGCTTTGAAACGGGTGGCCGAGACGGGGGCTTTCCTGAACTTTGACCTGTTCGGGCACGACTCGTCGTTTTACCCGCTCGCGCCGGGTTCATATATGCCGAACGACGCACAGCGCTTGGACCAGATCGAGTTTTTGATTGCCGGCGGACACGTGGGCCAGATTCTGCTGGCACATGACGTGTGCTCCAAACATCGGTTGAAGGAGTACGGCGGGCATGGCTGGGATCACATAATCGCCCGGGTGGTTCCGCAGATGCTGGCGCGAGGAATCAGCCGTGAGGACGTGGATACGATGCTCGTTGACAACCCGCGCCGCATGCTGACGTTTGCCTGACGGGTGATGCCGGAACACGACAGACTGAGAAACCCGGCCATACGCTCATTTGAGGCGCGTGGCGCGGGTAATGGGAGGTTCTTTTGACGCAGGACTCGCCGCGGGAAATGCGGCGTTCTTCAAGCGCCCCGGTTTCGGCGCTGACGGCCGTCCTCTTGATGCTGCTGGTCATCGCGTGCTCAAGTGGCGGCGACGACCCGGCGGCGGCAGACGATATCTTCCTTTTCGTCAATTTCACGGACGTGGCGCCCGGCGAAAATCGGCTTCCATTCGCTCTTCGTCGAGCGGACGGCGGCAAGCTGGATCTGGCCCCGGAGTCCGTCACGCTGACTTATGAAAAACGTGATTCAGGCATTGTCAAGACGGCGCCGACCGCCAGGTTCCGGCCGTGGCCCGTTGGAAGGGGGATCTTCACGACTACCGCCACGTATGACAGCGCCGGACTCTGGGATTTCACCGCAACGATAAGCAGCGCGGACGGAAGTACATCCACCGCCACGGCGGTTCGGCAGGTGAAGGACGTCACATCGACGCCACCCGTCGGCTCACCTGCTCCAGTGGTAGCGACCAGGACCGGCTCGACGCCCGGGGAACTGGCGTTGATCACGAGCGATGCCAATCCAATTCCGGAGTTGTACGCCATCAGCTTCGATGACGCGCTTGCCGAAGGAAAACCGGTGGTCATCACCTTCGGCACTCCGGCCTGGTGCACTTCCTTAACCTGCGGCCCACAGTTGAGCACGGTGGACCAGGTCCGTCAGAACCATATCGGCGAGGCGGCCTTCATCCATGTCGAACTATTCGACAATCCTGACGTGATGCGAGAGAGCGGCGATCCCCTGACGGGCATCGAGGCGCCGGCCGTCAGGCCGTGGGGTCTGCCGTCCGAGCCCTGGACGTTCATCATCGATGGAGACGGTCTGATCGCGGCGAAGTTTGAGGCGTACACGACGGCGGACGAGCTGGAAGAGGCGCTTGCCGAAGTGCTTGGAGCCGGGTGATCGCCGGGACGCGTTATTCAACCGTCCGTGATCTCGCTTATAACCAGCCGGCCGTCCTCCTCGAAGTATTCGACCCTCACATCCGTACCCAGCACGCCGTGTTCCTCAAGGTGGGACGGCGTCATGCCGACAAAGCCGTGCGCCTCAAACCGCCACAGGGCTCCGTTGGCATCGATAACTTCAAGTTCGGCGAGAGCTGTGACCGAGGAGGAGACAACATCAGTGACCTGTCCGATTACGACAGACTGGCCTCCGTCATCGGAGCCGCATGCCGTTGTGGATGATATCGACAAAACAGCGAACAGCATCAATGCGGGCAACGCGGCCCGTCGCCAAATGGTCACATCTATCCCGCTGCTGCTGCGGCCTCCAACTCTTCAAGACGTTCCATAAGTGCGTCGGAGCTGTCCAGTATGTCCCTATCGCGCGGCTCTTCGCCGAGTGACCGGGCCTCCTCGATATCGGCGCGGGCCAGCTCGAACTCCTCGAAGATGTCCATGTACAGGGTTGCGCGGTCCAGGTACGGTTGCGCGCTCACGGGCGAGAACTGTATGGCCAGGTCGAGGTCGGCGAGGGAGAGGTCGTAGTTGCCTATCTGAAAGAGGAAACGGCCTCGCCACCAGTAAGCCGGTCCCTCATCCGGAGCGAGTTCCACACCCTCGTTGAACATCTCCCAGGCATCTGCCGTGCGTCCGGCCCCGCTCAAGATTCTTCCGAGAACGATCACCGAGTTGGGATCGGTGGGGTCTAGCAGCCGGGCCTGAACGGCGTCCTGATTTGCGCCGAGAATATCTCCCACCGCCATGTGTGCGACGGCCCGGCCGGCGTACGCCGACGCCAGGTCCGGTTTGAGCTCGATCGCGCGGTCAAAGTCCCGAATCGCCGCCGTGTACTTCTCCTGGCCCATCAGTGCGCTTGCGCGGCCTGAATAACCGCGAGCGAATTGCGGCTCGATCTCGATTACCAGGGTGAAACGCCGCTCCGCCTGTACGTATTCGTCACGGTTCAGCAGGGCATGGGCCCCGGCGTAGTTACGAACGTTTTCGTTCGTGTTGACGGGCTCCGACGTGGCCGTCGGCTGGGGCGTGGGCGTTGCCGGTTCACGCGTGGCGGCCGGCTCTTCTGTCGCTTCCAGACCGCCGGCGTCAGCATCATCCGGGGCGTCGGCGGGGGCGGCCTCGTCCGGTTCCAGGATGGCGTCATCTTCGTCCCCGTCTCCGCCCCCGGAGCATGCGACGAGTACGATCATCCCGGCGACGCCAAAAGCCGTCAGCCATTTAGTGAAGATCCTGTTTTCTCGATGTTCCTGGCGGTTGTTCCGACGCCAATTCAGACGAAGAATGCTGTCACCTTCCGCGATGTGCGCAAATACGTATCGAGATTATGTACCCGGAGCACCTTTCGGCGTTATGTTGTCTGGCCGTGACGGGGTGTTCAACTGACCGGTCCTGACAGGGCGTCCGCTTCTCTTTCCCGTGATGGCAGAAATACCCCACCCCGAAATCCCCCCGGAGTTACCTCAGAAGGGTTTTACGAGCGCATGTCCCCAACGGGTTTGATTTGTTAATAGACCTTCATTGCCACACCATCGAGCGTTCCGACGATAGCACCGCTCCGGCGGTCGAGCTCGCCCGAAAAGCGCGTGCCGATGGATTGGATGCGATTGCCCTCACAGATCACGATACATTCTGGCCGGATGATGAGATCAAACGGATCTCGGATGATGCAGGGATTCTGGTTCTGGCCGGGGTGGAAATCAACACCGATGGCGGGCATGCGCTCGTGTTCGGGCTGGACGAGTACATTTTCGGGATGCACAGGCCGGCGTTCCTGCGCGAGCAGGTTGACAGGGTGAACGGGGCCATGGTGATGGCCCATCCCTACCGTCGCTCTCTTCCCTGGGGGGTCGATCCGGGGACAACGGCATACGACGAGGCGCTCAAACGAGCAATCGGGGGCGAGTTCGTTCGGGTGGTGGATGGCGCTGAAGTGATTAACGGTCGCGCTACGGAACTGCAAAACGAGTTCGCACGACAACTGCTCGAAGCGGTCGGAACGCCGGCCCTGTCCAACAGCGACACCCACACGATCGAGGGCATCGGGCACGTGGCGACCGAGTTCGAGCGAGATATCGAAGACGTCCCCGGGTTGATCGTGGAACTGCAAACAGGGCGATTCCGGCCGTGGACGTCGCCGGGATGGATCGCTACCGGGATGAACCCGATCAAGGCCGCCGGGAAAGACCCTGCCTAGCGCATGCCCGAGAGGCGAGCCACGATCATCTCCAGTGCGACCCGGTCCCGGACCTCGCCCGATTTATAACTGAGGTCAGCCTCGCCCAGTCCGCGATGCGCGGACGCCAGGTACTCGTGGCTGAATCGGCCCGCCTGTTCGAGCGTCTTGCGAAGGGCGAACGCGGCCCTGAGTCCTATCCGGTTTCCGATCTCCCCCTCATCCACGCCGCGCTCCCGCAGATGACGGGCAAGGATCAACATGCGTGTCTGGCGGGTCAGCATCGTAAGGATGTACTGGACGCTCGCTCCGTCATCCAGTAGCTGGTAGAGCGCCCTCATCGCCATCCCGGGACGGCGCTCGAGGATGGCGTCCACGGCCGCAAAAATATTGGCCTCGCGGGCCGGGGCCACCATGAGCTCGACATCATCCGACTCGATAACCCTGCCGTTGGCGTAGAGGGAGAGCTTTCGGACTTCCTGGTCAAGCAGTCGGAGGTTCGGCCCAACGAGTTCGGCGAGCCGGGCGACGGCAGATGGAGATGCCTGGACGCCCTCCGACATCACGCGCGCCCGGATCCAGTCCCCCACGGCGCGACCGCGCGGCGTCGTAAATACGGATACATCCAGGGTGTCAGATGATCTGAGGGCGCGGATCGCTCCGCCGTTGTCTTTCAACCTGCCGTTCGGACCGGTCGGGAACGCGTCGACGAACACCAGCTCGGTGGTGTCGGGGAGCCCGGCTAGAAGTTCACCGAAATTGTCCCAACCGGAGGTGGACATCTGCGCCGAGTCCGGGCCACCTCGCCCGCGTGCGGCGTTTGTGGTGTCCAGTCGCCGCAACAGCCCGCGGACCAGCACAAGCCGACGATCCGCCAGGAAGGGAACGGTACGGGCCGCCGCCTCGACTTCGCCCGGCTTGAAATTGCGTCCCTCGAACTCGACGGTGTTGGATTCCGCCGCATCCTCTCCTAGCGACGCACGAATCTGGCGCACCGCTTCATCGATGCCAAACTCATCGTCGCCGTGAAGTACACGTATCAAAAGGAGCGGTCTCTCCGCAGGACACGGGTGCCGGGAAACCGGGCCGTCATCGGGTCGGCGCCGTTTTTAACCGGGGCCGTGGTCGGATAAACTGGGGACAGGCTTTTCCGTGGCCGATAGTTTTTGTTCCCGACCCCCTTTTGTCCCATGCGCGCAATCCCGATTCTCAGGTATCTCCCGCTCATTCTGCCCGCCATCCGGTTGGCGTGGAGGCTGTTTTTAGACGGACGCGTCGGGATGATGATCAAACTGCTGCCGGTCCTGGCCGCAGCCTACGTTCTGTCGCCGTTGGACCTGTTGCCCGACATCATACCGGTGGTCGGCTGGATGGACGACCTGATCGTGGCGGGCGGCTTGCTGCTGCTGTTCTTTGTCCTGGCGCCGCGAGAGGTGGTGTTGGAACACCTCCTCGGGGCCGGGGGTCGTGAAGAACCGGCCGAACACAACGACACGACGGTAGACGGGTCTTTCCGATACACGGACGAGGAAAAGCCCCGGTAACCGAAGTCCGCACCTTCACGTGAACCAATCGCGGGCGTCATCACCTGCCCGAGCCAGAAATCGACAAGAGGTAATTAACGCGCAATGCGCATCGGGATCATCGGACTGCCGGCCAGCGGCAAGACAACGCTGTTCAACGCGCTAACGCGCGGTCGTGCGGCGACGGGATTTGCCGCCGGGCGCGGGGCCAACATCGGGGTCGCACACGTTCCCGATAACCGGCTCGAGGCCCTTACCGAGATGTATAAACCCCAACGGACCGTTCCCGCAGAGGTCACGTACGTCGACCTGCCGGGACCGGCCGAATACGACGGCCCGAAGGGCGGGATGTTCGCCGGCGAGGCGTTGACGCAGTTGCAGACCGTGGATGCCGTGCTGGTCGTCGTACGAGCGTTTGAAGACGCTTCCGTGCCGCACGTAAAGGGCGGGACAGACTGGCGACGTGATGCGGACGACATCGGCTTCGATCTTCTGTTTGCCGATATCGCTCTGCTGGACCGGCGGATCGAGCGCCTCACGAAAGAGATCAAGGGAGCCAGCCAGGCCGAACGGGCTCGCATCAACAGCGATATCGAGTCACTCCGCGGTCTTCAAACGGCCCTTGAAGAAGGAACGCCCCTGAGGATGAAGGAGTTGACGGACCAGGAGCGCGGCGCCGTCCGCGACACTTTCCTACTGTCCGCCCTGCCCTTTCTCGTGGCTGTAAACATAGGCGAGGACGATATACCGAACTCTGGCCGGATCACGTCCGAGGCGTCGGAGGCCGTGGGTGGTCAGCGGTCCGGCGCGGTCGCCGTCTGCGCCGCGCTTGAGGCGGAGCTCGCCGGCATGGACGCCGAAGAAGAGGCGGATTTCAGGGAGTCGATGGAGGCCGGGGAGTCAGGGCTGTCCCGGATCATTAACCTGTCATACGACGTTCTCGGCTTGATCTCCTTCCTGACGGTCGGCGAAGACGAGGTCAGAGCGTGGACGGTTGAGCGCGATACGCCGGCGTCCGTCGCGGCCGGTCGAATCCATTCCGATATCGAGCGCGGCTTCATTCGCGGGGAGGTGGTCGCGTACGATGATCTTCTCGAATGTGGCAGCCAGTCAGAAGCGCGCACGCGTGGACTGCTACGGTCCGAGGGACGTGAATACCTGATGCAGGACGGAGACACGGTCAACTTCCTGTTCTCGGTCTGACAACTGCGAAGGGTGTCGTCAAAGAGCGATCACCCGATAAACCGAAGCCGCTGCCCCGCCCGGGAGATGAGACTCAATGGCGTCTGAAGAACTGGGACGGATCGACAAGCCCGACGCAACGCCGGTGATCGGCAAACGCAAGGTGTACCTCATCACCATGGTCTCGCCGCTGCCGGGCGCGCCCGAGGGCTTCACCACTCGCCTGAAGAATTACTGGGATGCGATAGATAAGAACGTCTCGCAGCTCGAGGCACGCGCCGGGATGGTCAATCGCATCTTCCACGAGGCGGTATCCGTCTCCGGCGATCTCGGCCTGAATCTCGTTTCGCAGGTGAATCAGCCGGCGTGGTCGATGATCAAGAACAGGATGGACTCCGGAGCGACGCTTGAAGCGTTCGACAACGATGACCTTTTCTCCCAGATTGTCGACTGGTCCCGTTGCGCGCAGGTCGGGCTCACGAGCCAGGCGGTGGCCGACGTGATCCAGGCGAAGTACACGGAGGCCGCTGAGGCTCGCTACGCCGGGATGTCCGAAAATCTGGAAGAAAAACTCGGCGATTCCGAGGCGGCTATCGTGATCATATCCTCGGCTCGCGGCGTAACGATGCCGGAGGGCGCCGAACAGTTCAACGTGATGCCGCCGGAACTGGATGAGCTGGTGCGCTGGACGCGTGAAGCGAGCGAGCAGGCGATGGCGCAGGCACAGGCGCAGCAGCAAGCTGCCGCGGCGGGAGTAGAACCGGGCCACGAAGGGCACTCACACGGGCCGCAGGGCGAGCCTGAAGAGGGTGGATCCGGGTTATGGACTCCGGGATCCGGTTAGAGGCGGCCGGGTCGCAGGGCGCCGGGGGGTATTCAGACGGGCTGTCGCTATACGTCCACATCCCGTTCTGTGAGACGAAATGCCACTACTGTGATTTCAATACCTACGCCGGTATCGACGCGCTGATCCCGGGTTATCTCAACGCGCTCGAGACGGAGATTCGTTTCTGGGGCGGGCGACTTTCGAGGCCGGCTGTCTCGACGGTCTTTTTCGGGGGCGGCACCCCATCGTACGTCCCGATAGAGGGCATCGAGGCGATCTGCGCCGCGATCTTTGAGGCCTTCGACGTGGATGAAGACGCCGAGACAACGCTGGAGTCCAATCCCGGCGACTACTCGAAGCGGGACTTGAGCCGATACCTGGGAGTCGGGATCAATCGGCTGAGCATCGGCGTGCAGAGCCTGGACGACGGGTTGCTGAAATCGCTGAGCAGACGGCACGATTCCGGGACGGCTATCGGTGCTTACCGATCGGCCCGGGAAGCCGGTTTTGAAGACATCAACCTGGATCTCATGTTCGGGCTGCCCGGCCAGACCGCCGATCAGTGGCGGGCGACGCTGGAACGGGCGGTCGAGCTGGGTCCAGAGCATTTATCACTCTACGCGCTGACGGTGGAGGAAGGCACGCCGCTGGATGCGATGGTGAAGGGAGGCGAGATCGATGAGCCGGACCCTGATCTCGCCGCCGAGATGTACCTGCTTGCCGAGTCGTTTCTCGGCGATGCCGGGTTCGATCACTACGAGATCTCTAACTGGTCGCTGCCCGGCCGGGAAAGCCGTCACAACCTGGCTTACTGGCTGAACGCGTCCTATCTCGGCGTCGGCCCGGGGGCGCACTCCTACCTGTCAGGACGGCGATTCGCCGCGTTGCGCTCGCCGCGGCGTTACGTGGATCTGCTGAGTGACGCGCTGCCCGATGGCGATCCGGTGGACTCGCTCAGCGCCGTCGGCGTGCTGGATTCCATCGAGCCGGTCACGCCTGCGATGGAACTCGCTGACACGATGATGATGGGGATGCGACTGTCCCGGGGAGTACGTTCGGACGAGTTCCGCGGTCGGTTCGGGTTGGAGCTGGCCGATGCGTTTGGACCGCTGATCGATGAGCTGAGTGGTATGGGATTGCTTGTCGGCGATGCCGTTGGGATTCGCTTGAGCGATGGCGGGCGTCTGCTCGGCAACGAGGTGTTCGAGCGCTTCGTGACGGCGTCCGCCGAGGTGGAGTTGCCGCCCCGTTAGCCCGCGATCTTCCCGTGTATTCTTGCCTGAGCCCGCGGTTTGATCGGTCGGGGCTATTTGCGCGCTGGTGCGCCAGTCAGGAGGGTTCAGTGCTGAATCAGTCTCCAGATTTTCCTGAGTTCGATGACAGGACGGCCGCGATCTGGGACAGCATCGCCGAGTGGTGGGACGACCGGATCGGCGACGGCAACGCGACCCAGGATTTACTGGTCGAGCCGTCGCAGGAGCGGCTGCTAGAGTTGAGACCGGGCGAGCGGGTGCTCGACATCGGCTGCGGCGCGGGCCGGTTCACGCGTCGGATGGCTACCAACGATGTGTCAATAATCGCCATCGACCAGGCGAATGTGTTTCTGGATATCGCCCGCAGACGGACAGCCGCGGCCTCACAGGACGTGGCGGACCGGATCGATTACCGGCTGGTCAATGCCACGGACAACGAGGCGATGCTGGCGCTCGGCGAGGGTCGTTTCGACGCCGCGGTTGCGACCATGGCGATCATGGACATGGCGTCTATTACGCCAATGATCTCGGCCCTGGCGAAGTTGCTCAAACCGGGCGGCCGGTTCGTATGGTCAATCACGCACCCCGCATTCAACTCCGGAACGGCCCGCCTTTTTGCGGAGGAGGAGTACCGGGACGGGGAACTCGTCCAGCACTACGGGGTCCGGGTCACTGACTACCTGAGCGTGTACGAGATCGAGGGGCTCGGGATTCCGGGGCAGCCCAGTCCTCAATATTACTTCCACCGCCCGGTGAGCTTGCTGTTCAACGCGTGTTTTGAAGCTGGATTTATGCTCGACAGCATGGAAGAACCGGCGATCCCTCCCGGCAACGAGAACAGCGGGACAAACCCGTTGTCCTGGGCGCGGATTCATGACGTGCCGCAGGTGCTGGTGGCTCGTATGAGGTTGCCCGGTTAGCCTCACGGTTGGCTGCCGCGTTCGCAGACCCCGTCTTTCGGCCCGGGGTTCGCCGCGAAGAGGTCAGGTTCACAGTTCACAGAGGTGCGACGAATGCATGAACTGATACTGGTCAGACACGGGGAATCCGAACATCACGTGGGCGACCTGACGGGGGGATGGACGGATTCCTCGCTGACGGATCGCGGCCGGCGCCAGGCTGCGCGGCTGGGACGCGCCCTGGCAAGCATTGAATATGACAGGGGATCGCTTCTGTTCAGCAGTGACCTCTTGCGTGCCCGGGGGACTGCGGACACGATCTCGGAATTCACAGGGATTCGCCCGGAGTTCCGGGCAGAGCTCCGAGAGAGCAACAACGGGGCGGCCAGAAACAAGACCATCGCCCAGGCCGAAAGCCTTGAATTGCCCATGACCGAACCCGCGCTCGAGTGGGTGCCGTACCCGGACGCCGAGAGCTGGAAACAAATGTCGCTCAGGGTCATGGGTTTCATGGACGAACTCGTGACCCGGGCTCCCGAAGAAACCGCCATCGCCGTATCACACGGCAATGCCATGGTGGCGATCGTTCACTGGTGGCTGAATCTCGGGGAAGAACACTGGTCCAGGATATCCTTCGATTTCGATCCCGCGAGCATCACGAAACTGACCGTGAACCGATGGGGCGAGAAGGTCATATCCAGTCTCAATGACACCTCTCACCTGAGAGGCCTCTGACAGGACTCCCCTGCGCTGATGCCGTCTACCCGGAGGTGGTTCAAGCGGGCTGTGTCTGCTACTCGCCGTTGGCCCAGGCCTTGATTATGTGGTGTGCGATTGCGATCGGGCCCGGCACCCGGACGCCTTCGCCCCCGGGGTCTGCGGTAAGGGAGTAGCCCGGGACCGAGGCTATTTCCAGCGCCTCCAGTACTTCGTCCCGTGGGACCCAGCGAACGTCAGTCATCTCCTCCGGGTCGATCCTGATGTCGGTCGTGGTCGCCAGGGCGATGCAGCCGATCATGAGGGACGACGGGAACGGCCACGGTTGTGACGAGTGGTACCTCACATCACCGACCCGGATCCCGCCCTCCTCCCAGACCTCACGCCTCACCGCCTCTTCGATCGACTCTCCCTGGTCGATAAATCCGGCAAGTGCGGAGTAGAACCGGCTTCGGCGGCGCGCCCGGGTTTGTCCAAGCAGACAGCGCTCGCCATCGGTGACGGCCATGATCGCGACCGGGTCTGTGCGCGGGAAGTGGTGCGCGCCGCACGTATCGCAGATCCGCTCTTTGCCGCCCTTTGTGGAGTATGTCGCGGCGCCGCAGTTGGGGCAAAATCCGTGACGCTGGTGCCAGCCGACGAGGGCCCGTGCGTGCGCCAGGGTGCCGGACTCTTCGCCGGAGATTTCGGTCGCCACGTCACGAGCGTCCTGGAACGAAGTGTCATGCGGCAATCCGAGGAGCTCGGCCGGCTTCTCCTGCCCTGCGCCGTCCACGTCCGCAGCGACCTTGGTCCCGCCGGTCACGTCGATGGCGAAATGAGCAACGCCGTCCCGTAAGCCGAGAAGAACCGGCTCCGCTTTCTCGGCGGCGTGCTCCAGGATGGCATTGTCCTGCCAGGCGAGCACCGTCGGCTCTCCGGAGTCCGGGGGAGCAATCGCCAGGGGATTGAGGCGCCAGAACGGGAGGATGCGGGACTCAGGTTGCGCGAGGCGTTCTTTGATCCACTGGTCATCCCGGCGCTCAGGGTCCGCTCGATCGAAGGGGTCCCCGGCGAATATGTGAGTGAATGCCAAGCGCTTGATGCCTTCCTTTTCCTATCTGAAGTTCGTTCGAGTTGCTCTCGGCCTGCGATTGTACGTCGGCTCCGGGGGAGCGACGGTTCAAGAACCCCTTAGCGATGTCCGGTCGTGACGTGGAGGCGAGTTCCCTGTGTTATCGTCGCTGCCTCGCGCACGCGAGAGGCGGCACGCCTTATCAATCGTCTGCGCTCGGTTTTCAAGCCCTGGGGATTACCTCCGGCCCATGTTCGTGATCGGGACCGCCGGCCATGTCGACCACGGCAAGTCGACACTTATCGAAGCCCTGACGGGCATCGACCCCGACCGCCTGCGCGAGGAAAAAGCGCGCGGGATGACGATCGAACTCGGCTTCGCGTGGGTGACTCTGCCGGGCGGCCGCGAGGTCAGCATTGTTGACGTGCCGGGCCACGAGCGCTTCATCAAGACCATGCTGATGGGCGCGGGTGGCGTGGACCTTGCGCTGTTGATAGTCGCCGCGGACGAGGGCGTGATGCCCCAGACGCGTGAGCACCTGGCGATCCTCGACCTGCTGGGAATCGAGCGAGGCATCGTGGCGCTTACCAAAACCGATATCGTCGAGCCGGACTGGACCGAGCTGGTGACGGCGGAGATCGAAGAGACCCTGACCGGAACATCCCTGGAAGGTTCGCCGGTGTTGCCTGTTTCGGCGATGACGGGCGACGGACTGCCGGAACTGCTCAAGGCCATAGACTCGGCACTGGACGAGATGCCCGACAAACGTGATCTGGGACGACCGCGCCTGCCCGTCGACCGAGCGTTCACCATTTCAGGTTTCGGCACGGTGGTTACAGGCACACTCGTCGACGGGACGTTGCGGGTCGGCCAGGAGGTGGAGCTTCTTCCGGACGGTGTGAGGTGCCGGATTCGCGGACTCCAGACGCACCAAACGGCCGAAGAGATCGCCTACCCGGGAACCCGCGTCGCCGTGAACCTGAGCGGGGTATCGCACGAGGAGGTGGAACGGGGTGATGTCGTCACGACGCCGGGCTGGCTGGCCGCCGGCGATGCAATCGATGTGTCTCTCCGGTTGATCCCCGAAGCGCCTCGATCCATCCGGCATAACGCCACGGTCACCTTCCACGTGGGCGCAGCGGAAACTCCGGCACGGATACGCCTGCTGGCGGTAGATGAGATGGCGCCGGGCGATTCCAGCTGGGCTCAGATCAAGCTCCAGGATCCGATGCCCGTCGTAAAGGATGATCTTTTCGTGATCCGTGACTCGAACTACACGCTCGGAGGGGGAGTCGTGGTCGAAGCGCACGCCAAACGGCATCGGCGCAAGCATCAGCCAACTCTGGATCGGCTCGAAACTCTGCGCCAGGGTTCCGAGTCCGACATTCTGCACAGCGCGCTGGCGTCCGCAGAACCGGCGACCTCCAGCACGCTCGCACAGGCGGCGAATCTTTCGGAGAACGCCATCGACGAGCAGTTAACTGTCCTTGTGGAGGACGGTCTCGCAGTAGCTCTGGGTGACGGCCAGGGCCGGGTGTTTTATTCATCAACCGGGTGGGCGAACGTCGCGACGACGGCCGCCGGCGCGGTGGGCGGGTATCACAACTCATTCCCGTTGCGGCGGGGCATGCCGCGGGAGGAGTTGCGAAGCCGGCTCGAGATGCGGGCTGCTGCGTTCAATCTCGTGATCGATCGCCTCGTCGAAGATTCAGTGATCGAGGACGACGGATCGACCGTGCGGGTACCGGGCCATTCGCCGGAACTCGACGATACTCAAAGGCAGGTCGTCGACGGTTATTTGAAAGAGCTCGGGCAGAATCCTTACTCGCCGCCGACCGATCGTCCGATCGATCCTGAACTGGTCGCAGCGCTCGCCGAACGGGGCGAGGTGGTTCGCGCCTCGGAGGATGTCGTTTTCTTGAAATCGGCATACGATCAGATGCTCGATGGCGTACGCAAACAGGCTGCGGAAAGCGGTCAGATCACCATTACGGATGTGCGCGAGATGTTCGGCACGAGCCGCAAATACACGCTGGCGCTGCTTGAACATCTTGACCGGCAGCAGATCACGCGTCGCGTCGGCGATGAACGGGTGTTGCGATGACCACTGATTCGCTTGTATTGCGCTTGCCGTCTTCCACGCAGTCCGTATCCGCTTTTCACTCCCTGCTGCGAACCACTCAGGCGGCGGCACGTGAAGCCGCCCAGGGTTCGCCGGAGGGGGCGGCCGCGTTTGCATCCGCTCCGGCGCCGCAACTCGTGTTTGAAGTAGCCGACGCCTCGAACGAGGGGTTGTTGATCGAGTTCAGGTTCGCCGAGCCGTCCGCTGGACATGCGACCCACCCGGTATCGGCGACGGCCTTCGAGGCATTTCTTGACGGGCTTTCCGCATATATCAAGTCCAGCCCGATGCGCACCCTGTGGGGGAACGTGCCGACCCGGGGAGAGCGGCCCGGCCAGGAAGGCGGCCCGCTGGACGAACGGATGGAGCAGGTGATGTCCGAGCTTGAAAGGCTCGGTAACGTAGAACTCAGCCTGGGCGAAAGACGAATCAGGCTCACACGCGGCGGAGTGGAGATCACTCCCTAGAGCCGGCGACATACCAGTGGAGGCAGCATGGCTTTAACAACAAAGATCGGGCGAATCGAGGTCGTTGCGATCTGCGACTTTGTCCCGCCGCCCGCGCCTCCTACGGAGCCGTTCCCGGAAGTGCCGATCGAGTCCTGGGAGCCGTACAGGGAGTCGTCACTGACGGAGGACGGCCTTTACCCGCGGAACTACGGCGTGTTTGTGCTGCGATCTGACGACTTCACCGCCATCGTTGACACGGGGCTTGGGCCGGGACCACATGCGGCGCAGAACGGCGTCGAGGGCAAGCTGCTGGAGAACCTGGCGGCCGTCGGAGTCCAACCCTCAGACATCGATGGCGTGATCAATACGCATATCCATCCGGATCACGTCGGCTGGAACATCGTGGACGGCAAGCCGACCTTCTCACGTGCGCGCTACACCGTGTCCCGCGAGGACTGGGAGCACTGGACGAGCCAGAAAGAGCTCGCGCCGCACGTCGCCGAGAACGCCGTGCCGTTAGAGGATCTCGACGTGCTCGACCTTGTCGAGGATGACCAGGAGATCTTCATCGGCGTGCGGACGCTTGGCACGCCGGGGCACACGCCTGGCCACCAGTCGATATTGATCGAATCCGGCGGCGAGTCGGCTGTGATCACGGGCGATGTGTTGCACACGCCGGCACAGCTCCAGGAACCGCACTGGTCGTTCCGTGCCGACATCGACAAACCGGCAGCGATCGCCTCGCGGCGGATGCTTATCGAAAAGGCCATCGCGGACAAACTCACGGTAGCCGCCGGGCACCTGCGTTACGATGGCAACCTGGGTCATATCGTGGAGATCGAGGGCCGCCGGTACTGGCGGGTGCTGGCCGAGTGAGGGTCTTGTAGTTAGCTTTGCAGGGGCATAACGTCAGCTCAAGTGACCGGAGGGGAGCATGGCGAGATCGGCAAGAATCGGGCGCGTCGAAATCCTCAACATCGAGGACTATGCGCCGCCGCCCTTCAACCCGGGGGACTTCTTCCCGGATGTGCCGCTGGATGCGTGGGAACCGCATCGCGCCCACCATGCGCTGGATGAGAACGGGAAGTTCCGGGTCAGCTTCGGTGTATTTGCGTTGATCTCGGACGACTTTGTCGTACTCATAGACACCGGCATCGGACCGTCCGTGCCCGAGATTTTCGGGGGCGGAGAGGGCCGGCTAATACCCCGGTTGAGAGAGGCCGGTATCCAGCCGGGCCAGGTGACGGCGGTGCTCAACACCCATCTGCATCCGGATCACGTCGGCTGGAACATGACCGATGGCGCGCCGACATTCCCGAACGCCCGTTACTACTTCTCGGCCCGGGATTACGAGTTCTGGACAGGCGAAGGTGTCATAGAGGGTGCGCCGCAAATCCCGGCGCAGGCGCAGCCACTGGAGAGTCTCGGATTGCTTGATTTGACCGCGGACGGGGACGACATAACTCCCGGGATCAGGGCGCTCGCCACTCCGGGTCATACACCGGGCCACCAGTCGTTCTTGATCGAATCGGACGGCCAGAATGGGATTGTCACGGGGGACGTGATCCACTCACGCACGCAGTTCACCGATCCCGAATGGTGCGCCGGGGCCGATATGGACAAGCCGCAAGCGGTCGCCACGCGGAAATCGATGATCGAGCGCATCGTGTCCGGGCAGTTGACCGTGGCGGCCAGTCACCTCGTGATTGACGCGAACATCGGCCACGTGGTGGAGGTCGAAAATCGGCGCTACTGGCAGCCGTTATAGGCGGGCGTCTCACTCGCGAGGGTCGAAATATGGCCGCTACGTCCATGCGGTCATCCTGAGCCGGGACGAAGGATCTCCCGGCTCGAACTCCATCACGCTCAGATACGACGATGGCCATCCACCCGGGATGTCGTATTGGTGGGGCTGGGAGTTCCGGCGGCCTGCATATGGCGAGATTATTCAGCCAGCCTGTGCCGACATTCAGAGCACAACGCGTCATCCCGAGCGTAATTGAGGAGTCTTCACAGCCCGTCTCTTTGTTCGCCGAGATCTAAGGGCCGAGACAATATCCGCCAACCAGTCATCGCGCGGGAATTAGAGTGATCGGTGGAAGGTGAGGGGTTGAACCTCCCTCGCCCTGGCCCTCTCCCACCGGGAGACGGTACGGCAAACGTTCCTGGGATCGCGCCGGAATCAGCCAGCGCTTCGCTACTCCCCGCCCAGAGCATCCCGCATCGCCGGCGCCTGGACTTTCCAGCCTTTTGGCGGCCGCGGGTAGTTCTTCCAGTCGGCGGCGTTGGTGACTTCGGTAACCGTATCGAGTACCACGAAGGTCGGGCCATCTTCGTTCAGTATGGCCGGCAGATCGCTCGCGAATTGTTCGATGTTGTCGAAAGTCAGGACCGACGCGTATCCGGCGGCCTTCCCCATTCCGGGGAGATCACCGCGGTCTGCGCTCGGTATCGGCTGGCCGCCGGTCAGGGCGTAGACGTCGTTGGCCAGCAAGATATGCACGAGGTTGGTTGGCGCCTGCTTGCCGATCGTGACCAGTGAGCCGAGGTTCATCAGCAACGAGCCATCGCCGTCAAAGATAACGACGTTTTTGTCCGGCTGCGCGAGCGCCACGCCGAGGCCGACCGATGACGCCTTGCTCATCGATCCGACCGGGAGATACAGGTCGTCCGGCCCGGATATGTCTGCGAACGCCATCGTAGATGTCTCGGCCAGGAGCACGATAGCCTCCGGGTCCTCGGTCTTCACGGCGCGCATCGCGTCTCGCATCTCGATCACGGCGGTCGATCCTCTTTCGTTCTGATAATCCCGTTCGGCGACGGCAAGGGTAACGTGTCGCCACCGTCCGTGGACAATTAATCCCGGCGGGCCTCGCCTTCATCCAGGTACTGGGTATCTCCGACGCGGGAGGTTCGGATTATCTGGTGATACGTCCGCTTGAATACCGTGCGGCGTACCGTGTGATGTTCCGAGGTCACGTCCACTTCGCGTTGCTCCGGGCCGCCGACGAACGCCTCGGATAACTCCCGGCCGTCCATGTGCTCCCCGCCTGGCAGTTCCAGCAGGGCGAGGACAGTAGGCGCCAGGTCTACGTTCCCGGACGGTATGTCGTTCAGCATGCCCGATTTGAAGCTCGGGCCGCCCGCGATCAGTGTGTTTCGCAGTTCGTGAGGACTCATGGATCCGTGCTGGCCGGCTCCGGGGGCGCCGCCCGCGGAAAAGGCATGTCCCGGCACGCCCTGCGCGTTATCGTCGTGGTTCCAGGCGAACGACATCGCGAGGTCGGGCGCTCGCTCGCCGTCTCCCCCGGCCAGCTCCAGGGGCAGCGTCCCGGCGATGCTCCCGGCGGCCCCGGACGACAGCAGCGCGCCACACCAGGGCTGTGTCATAAGCCAGCGGGCGAGCCGCTCCGCCGTGGCCCCGCCGGGCGGGTTCGCATAGAAGATGACCGAGCCGCCGTTTGGAGCGACAACGACCCCGTTTTCTCCCGATGCAGGAAACCCGGCGTCCCGGACCATCGCCTCAATCGGAATCACGTCAGTGATGGTGGAATAGCCGTGGTCCGAGAGCACGATGATGTCCGTCTCGTCTAGCCGTCCGTTTTCATCCAGCCAGTCTAGGACGCGCCCGAACTCGCTGTCGGCCATCGCCAGGGCCTGTTTGCCGAGGTCCGAGTTAACGCCGTCACGATGCTGTGACTTGTCCGGCTCGGACGACCAGAACAGCGTTACGTCCGGCCGCCGTTCCGCCATGACGTAATCGGTGACGATCTTGCCCGCATGCTGAACGCGTGCGGTATTTGGATATTCCTCGTCCGGCCACTCTCCGAAACGCCTGATGACTTCCGGATGGAGGTCGTCCGGGAGGCAGAACTCGGGGTGGATCGTTGCGCCGTTGGAAAATTCCGGGTGGGGGTTGTGAACAAAGGCGTTGCCGGATGTTCCAACGCCGACGGCAACGTACTGTTTGCCGTAATGCGCCAGTATCTCGGCGAGGGGTGGCGACAGCAGAACGCGCCCGCCGTTATGCTCGGCCAACCTCCGCAGCCCGGGTTCGAGGACGGCGAATTGCTCCCCGGGATCCATCTCCCGCATCACCATCGTGTTGGCCGCCAACCCGTGTCCGCCGGGGTAGCGGCCGGTGACCATGCTCGCCGCGTTGATTCGTGTAACAGTCGGAAACACGGGATGGTGCTTCTGGAAACGCACGCCTGAGTCGGCAAATGCGGACAACCGGGGCATCAATTCCGGGATGACCTGGGACGGCTGCAAACCGTCGAACACCATGATGAAGATCTGAGTCACTGGGCCTCGCTGATATGTTTGCCTGGCGTGGTTGTGGTTGATTGACGGATCTGAGGGCTGAGGTTCTCCCTCACCCTAACCCTCTCCCGCTAAGAGAGGGGAGTCTACCCGTCCTTCCGATCCTTCCCGGTATCGGAAGGACGAGGGGCCTTCACCTGCTAGAAGCCACGGGGACCAGACGGGAATGCGGATACCGTTGTCTTGATTCGCCCTTCCCCCCAAAAGGGCAGGATCCCGGTCCTCTCCCATCGGGAGAGGTGGAGGCTAATACCCGAGTTGGTGAAGGCGGTCGTCGTCTATTCCGAAGTGGTGGGCGATCTCGTGTACGACCGTGACCTGCACCTGATAAATAAGGTCTTCCTCGTCTGAACACATACTTTCAAGCGGCTTCTGGAATATGGTGATCTTGTCCGGGAGCACCATGCCGTAACTCTCCCGATCGGTCAACGCCACGCCCTCGTACAACCCCAGCAGCGTGTCCCGCGGGGAGAGATCGTGGTAGCGGCGTTGTGCTTCGGTCGGCCAATCCTCGGCGACGATTCCAACGTTGTCCAGCCGGTCCAGAAACTCGTCCGGCAGCCCTTCGATCGCTTCCGCTACGAGTTCCTCGAACGCTTCCCGGGAGATTGCACGCATCGATTACCAGACTCCGAATTAATCAGCGTGCCGCCCCGGCGGATTTCCGGGCGTCTTTCATGATGTTCACGTTTTTCAGGTCCGGTCCCCCTTTTTCAAACCCGGGAACTTCGAGATACATCGGGACATTTGCAAACTCCACCCGGGACATCATCAGCTCGAATCCCTTAGCGCCGATCTCCCCCTCGCCGATGTTGTCATGCCGATCTACCGCGGAGCCGAGCGGCCGCATGGAGTCGTTGGCGTGTATGGCGCTGAGCCGGTCCAGCCCGATCTCGCAATCGAATTCCGTCAGCATCTCGTCGAGCATTTCGGGGTTGTTCAACTCGTACCCCGCTGCCCAGGCGTGCTGGGTGTCCAGGCACACGTGAAGGCGCTCGCTGCCGACGGCCTTGATGATCTCACCCAGCTCGGAGAACTTCGAACCGATGTGGTCGCCGGCGCCGGCGCTGTTCTCCAGCATCAGGAGCGCGTCACCCGGCGCAGCGTCCAGTACCCGTCTGACTCCCTCGACAAACTGATCCAGGACCGCTTCAAACCCGACGCCGCGGTGGCTCGCGGGATGGAATATGACGCCGAGCGCAGCGCAGCGTTCGGCTGTTTGCAGGTGGTTCGTCAGCGACTCGATACTACGTTCCATCAGCGCCTCGTCCTGCGATCCAAGCGCACACAGGTAGATGCCGTGGAACACGGTCGGCCCCATGCCAGCCTCTTCAGATGCCTCTTTGAACTTTTCGACGAGCGCGTCTTCCGGCGCTTTGAATCTCCACGCCCGGGGGGAGGAAGCGAAGATCTGCATCGCCTCCGCTCCGATGGCGGTTGCGCGGCCGACCGCCTTCGGGAGTCCGCCCGCCGCGGACACGTGTGCGCCGATGTGCATGTTGGTTCCTCCCGGCCCGCGTAACGCGTGTGTCTGGACGCGTCTCCGCGTGATTCGTTGATCGCCGATCACCAGCCCGGCCATTATGCCGCGGTTGATGCGTCAGGCGGTCGGTAATCACAGGCATTCCACGAGCAGTCATCCTGAGGAGCGTCCCACGAAGCCTGTGCTGAGGCTCTCGAAGTAGATCTCGCCACTAGAAATCGGCAGCACGCCGAACGTTCACGCGCACTGTTATCGGCGAGGTCCCTCGACTGCGCTCGGGATGGGCATATATGCCCGGGATGACAGGTTGCGTCGAACGTCAACTCGGCGGACCACAGAGCCCGGCGGAATCAACCCACCCTGAGGCTCTCGAAGGGTCCAATCGCTCAGCAATCTTGTCCCTCTCACCCTCGTCCTCCGACGATCCGGCTGCTTCCCACGCAGACGGGTCCGCGTCAGACCGTTGTAGGCCCGGATGGCCTGGTCGGACAATTTGGCCCGCGGTTGAGGTCCCTCGACTACGCTCGGGATGACAGTGGATTCAACTGTCGGAGCTGGGCCGAGCGTTAGCTCGCCTCGACAGCCTTGCGGCGGCCGAATAGACCGCGTTCTTCCCAGAAGACGAGCGCCTGTGCGGCGATGAAGATCGAACTGTAAGTTCCGATTATCACTCCGGTGAGCAGGACGAGCAGGAAGTCACGCAGCGTTTCGCCGCCGAACAGGAGCATAGCGACGATCACCACGGCGGTCGTGAAACTGGTGGATAGCGATCGCATGATGGACTCGTTCAGGGACTGGTTGACCACCGCCCTGAAGGTGCGGCCAGTGCCGAGCCTGACGTTCTCCCGAATCCGGTCGAACACGACGATCGTGTCGTTCACGGAATAACCGATCACGGTCAGGGTGCCGACGATAAACGACGCGTTGACTTCGGCGTTGATCAACTCGCCGAGAACGACGAACAGGCCCAGTGTCAGAACGACGTCATGGGCGAGCGCGATCACTGCGGCCAGTCCGTAGCGGTAGGCAGATGAGACGGCCCGGAAAGCCCAGAACAGGAACAGGATGATGAATACGGACGCCACTACGATCGCCTGGATCGAGTTGGAGATGGTGTCATCGGCGACGCTCTTGCCGACCGTCGTCACCTCGGTGCGTGTGTAGTTGCCGGGGTAAGCGCGTTCCAACGCGTCGAGTATGTCGTCCTGTGCCGCTTCATTCTGGACTACCGTCCTGATGAAGAAGCTGCCCTCGCCAGTGCTCTGGATGGTGGCGTCGCCAAACCCCGCCTCTGCGAACACGGATCGGACATCGTCGGTCTGGACGTCGGTGTCGACAAACTGGAGAGACGTTGACGTCCCGCCGGTGAAGTCGATTCCCTCGTTAAGGCCGGGCCCGACGGTGAGCAGCAGCCCCGATGCAATCACCAGGATTGCGGACAGGCCGACAAACCAGTTGCGTTTTCCTACGAAATCGATCATCGCCCTACTCCCCTGCGCCGATCGCCCGTTCGACGCCGACGGCGCCTACCGGCACGAACGAGTCGATACGCCGTCCGAGCGCCGTGCCGGCGATGGATCGCATGATCACCCGGCTGGCGAAGAAGGCCGTGAACATCGATACGACGACGCCGACGCCGAGCGTGAGCGCAAATCCCTGGATCAGGCTGGTGCCGAGACGGTCACCGAACCAGAACAGGACGACGCAGGTAATAATTGTCGATATGTTGCCGTCACGAATCGACGGCCAGGCCCGGTCGAAACCGGTCGTGATAGATGCCAGTAGCGCCCGGCCCATGCGCAACTCTTCCTTTGTGCGCTCCGCGATCAGGATGTTTGCGTCAACCGCCAGACCGATCGAGAGGATCAATGCCGCCACCCCGGAAAGGGTGAGCGTTACCGGTATCAGTTTGAACAGCGCCAGGAGGACAACCGCGTAGAGGATCAACGCCAGCGCGGCGACAAAACCCGGGACTTTGTAGTACATGACCATGAAGATCAGCACGAGCGCCAGCCCCACGACGCCGGCGATCACGCTCTTCTTGAGCGAGTCAGAGCCGAGCGTGGCGTCCACGTTTCGCTCCTGGATCAACTCGAGATCGACCGGCAGTGAACCAGACCGGAGCTGGATGGATACCGTGCGTGCCCGTTCGGCGGTGAAGTTGCCAAATATGAAGGCGCTGCCGTTGCAGATCGCCGACGAAGCGGATGGCGCTACGAGCTCTTCGCCATCGAGATAGATGGCGAGAACGTCGAGGTTCGTGGCCCGGGAGATGCGCCCCGTGACATCACAGAACTCGTCCGATCCGTGCTCGTTGAAACTTATGTTGACCACAGGGCCGACGACGCCGGGCTGTGTGCCGGCGAACGCATCGGTCAGGTCAGAACCCTGGATATCGATGTCCTGCTCGCCGCCGCCGTAAGGCGGGTTCCAGTACGTCGGATCTGTGCAACGCAGGTTGATCCAGTCATTGTCCGAGAGGCCGTCGGGCGGCCACGGGTCGCCGGCGTTAGTGGGTGTCAGGCTGCCGCATTTGCGCTCCCTGAAATCAAGCTGCGCGGTCTGGCCGATCAGGTGTTTGGCTTCCTGAACGCCGCCGCCGACAGCGTAGAGGGTTATCTCGCCTGCGGTGGCGAACACTTCCAGCGGACTGA
>JASLLE010000003.1 GCA_030747175.1 Dehalococcoidia bacterium
CTTGATGTCCGTGATCTTCATTTCGCTCTCCGGTCGCCTGGATCACTTTGTCTGACTGGTTGGTTGCAGGGGCCGCGGCAGCATACAGCGCGTTGTGCCTGCAAACACTGTCCGCGTGTGGTGATTCAGGCGTCACTCGCTTACCCTCGGTCCACTTTCCTCATCAACAACACTGGAATGAATGGATCTGACATGACCACCACGAGCACCGGCCGGGCGGCGGATGCCGGGCAGGCACGCATCCTCGGCGAGACATCGGAAACCGGGATGTGGGACATCGATCTATCCGCGGACGGCCCCCCCGGAAGTCTCCCGGTCACCAGCGAGATGCTGATCGAAGAGCCGAGCGGCAACATCTTCGGCATGACACAGAACGCCGGGATGGGCTGGAACCCGGACGAGTTGCTGCGGACGCAGTTCATGATCCTGAGCACGGTCGGCGGGATGAGGGGCGATGACGGAAAGCCGCTCGCGCTCGGCATCCACACCGGTCACTACGAACTCGGGCTTCTGATCGCCGAGGCGGCCGACGAGTTGCGCCAGCTCGGCACGCTGCCTTTTGCGGCCTACTGTTCCGACCCGTGCGACGGGCGGACGCAGGGCACGACCGGGATGCTGGATTCTTTGCCCTATCGCAACGACGCGGCGACTGTTTTCAGGCGGCTTGCGCGTTCGGTACCGACCACGAAGGGCGTGCTCGGCGTCGCGACCTGCGACAAGGGCCTGCCCGCGATGATGATGGCGATCGCCGGGCTGGGCGACAGGCCTTCCGTCCTCGTACCCGGAGGATCAACCCTGCCGCCGACGGTCGGCGAGAACAACGCCGAGATCCAGTCGATCGGCGCGCGCCATGCGCAGGGCGAGCTGAGCCTGGTCGATGCGGCTTCACTCGGCTGCCACGCCTGCGGGACGCCGGGAGGCGGCTGCCAGTTTCTCGGGACAGCAGGCACGTCACAGGTGATCGCAGAGGCGCTCGGCCTCGCCGTGACCCACTCGGCGCTGGCTCCATCGGGACAGGACATCTGGTTGGACAACGCCCGCCGATCCGCAGCGGCGCTTGTCCAGCTTGAAAAACGCGGCGTCAAGACGAGCGACATCCTCACAGACGACGCTTTCGAGAACGCGATGGTGGTCCACGCCGCATGTGGCGGTTCCACGAACCTGATTCTCCACCTGCCCGCGATCGCCCATGCAGCCGGCCGCAAGATGATGACGGTCGAGGACTGGCACCGGTTGAACCTGCAGGTGCCGCGACTGGTGGACGTGCTGCCAAACGGCCCGGTGATGCACCCCACGGTTCGATTCTTCGCAGCCGGCGGTGTGCCGGAGGTGATGCTGCACCTGCGCCGAATGGGGCTCCTGCACACGGATGCGCTGACGGCATCGGGCCAAACCCTTGGCGAGACGCTTGACTGGTGGGAGGGTTCGGAGCGACGGACCGCTCTCCGGAAGCGGCTCCAGGATCAGGACGGGATCGACCCGGACGACGTGATCATGTCGCCCGACCGTGCCCGAGCAAAGGGGCTGACCAGCACCGTCACCTTTCCGAAAGGCAACATCGCTCCGGAGGGTTCGGTAATCAAAAGCACCGCGATTGATCCCACGGTGGTGGATGACGACGGTGTGTACCGGAACACCGGGGTGGCTCGCGTGTTCCGCAGCGAGTTCGACACGATCCGGGCGATCAAGTCACGGGGCGATGACCGGGTGAAGCCGGGGGAGATAATCGTGATGACCTGCGGCGGTCCGCTCGGCACCGGCATGGAAGAAGTGTTCCAGGTGACGGTGGCGCTGAAGTACCTGTCTTACGGCAAGGAGATCGCCCTGCTCACCGACGCCCGGTTCTCCGGCGTCTCGACCGGCGCCTGCATCGGACACATCGGCCCGGAGGCGCTGGCGGGCGGTCCGATAGGCCGGGTCCAGGAAGGCGACATCATCCACATCGAGGTCGACCAGAACAAGCTCGAGGGTACGGTCGATCTAATCGGTCACGGCGGTGAGGAACACGGCGCAGACTGGGGGACGGAGGAACTTGCCCGGCGCGGCGATCCCGGAGACCTTGCCCCACACCCCGGCATGCCGGACGACAGCCGGCTCTGGGCGGCGTTACAGCACGCCAGCGGCGGGACGTGGAACGGCTGTGTCTACGACGTGGACAGGATCGTGGAGACGCTGGATGCCGGGATGAAGGCGCTCGGGCGAAGCTAGGCCCGGCCGGGCGGCTATTTTGGGGGTCTCTGGTTACCGGTGAGTTCGCCGGGGATTGGCATTCTTTGACGAATGGCGCGCCGGTGAAGATCCCTTCCTTCCGGGAAAGGATCGGGACGACGGAGGTGTGCTATGCGCCTATTCGTGACCGTCTCGGTGGATAAGGTTGCTCCCTCTCCCGGCGGGAGAGGGTTGGGAGCCTGCCCTTCGACGGACGGGTGAAGGAGGACCAAGGTCTTCCCGTAATCAGTAATTTCTACTGAAAAGTATGCTGGTGAAGGTCCCTCGTCCTTCCGGGCCCGGAAGGATCGGGATGGGCATACAGGCCCCGGGATGACAGTGCCACGTTCCGTTGCGACAACACCCCTGGCCCCCCGGCTACGCCTCCATCCGGCCGTGGGGGTCGTGATTCTGGATCAGCTCCAGGTATTCCGGCAGCACTCGCTCCTCGTACGCCTTTTCGAGCATGTCGAGCAGTTTCACCGGGTCCGGGTCTGAGAGAACGATCGCACCGGTGTCTTTGTTGACCAGTTGCACGATCTCCTCAATATGCCCCGAGATCCCACCCGAATTCGCGAGTATGCCGATCACCTTCGCCTCGTCGTAGGCTATGGCGAACTCGCCGAGAGTTCCCGAGCGCCCGCCCGCTATCACGACGACGTCGCAGGTCCGGATGTTTTCGATCTCCCGGCCCATGAGTCCGCTGCCGGTGTATACCATCACGTCGTAGCCATAGGTCGGCGATGTGTAGCGCTCGACATGCTCCCGGAAGTTGAGCGCCGGGGAGATACCGACCACAAATCCGCCGCCCCGGCAGGCGCCGATCACGGCGGCGTGCGGGATGCCCGGCGCCGCGCCGGTGATCAGGGAGTAACCGCGATTTGCGACCTCTTCCCCGAGTCGCTCCATGCGATCGATCACGTCGGCCGAGACATCGCCGCCCGCGGATCCCATGACCCCGACGGCAAGACGCGGGAGGTTGTGGTCGTTGTCGACGTGGTTCCTGATGGTCACGTTACTCTCCCGGCAAACCCGACGGGCCGTTTACTTATCCGGGAACCATCGTCTCACGGAGCGGTCGTCAGTTGGTTGGAGAATGAGCGCGCGTTTGGACCCGGATTACCGGCGGGGTGTCAACCGTCGGACGCCGGCGCCTGCCTAAACGGGCAGAGAAACCTGGCCGGCGACGGCGTACCCGGCCAGGGCGATGATGATCATTTGCAGGGCTTTCCCGGCAAACGACCCGAGCAGGAACTGTCTGAACGGGACGCCGGTTGCGCCGGCCATCACGCCCGCCAGATCGAAAACCGGGTTCGGGATAGCCGCCAGCAGAAACGAGGCCCAGACGGGTCGCGTCCGGAACCAGCCCAGGATGTGGGAGGTCGTTCCCCTGACCATCGCGTGCCGGGAACGTTCTACACCCTCGACGGTCGATACCCCCGCGGTTCCGGCGAAGTATGTGGGCCACAGACCGGCGGAAATCCCGGCGGCGGCGACCAGGCCGACCGCAAACGGATTGAGGAAACTGGCGGTCACGAACACCATCCCGATCATTGGGACCGGGAGGAACAGGGTGACACTTGCCAGGACTCCCGCCACGAACAGGGCGGTGTATCCGGCGGTCGCGGACGCCGGTTGGCTGGCGTAATCGCCTCCCAGCAGCGCCAGGCCGGTCGCCAGTAGCAGGACGGCGAACCCCAGGATCGTGACGGTCCGGATGATGGCCGGAGTGCTGACGGGATTGGTCCTGACCGGGGCGATCTGCATGGTGTGACTCCACTCCTGGTATTGGCGCTTGAGTCACTCTGCTACGCGCGTTTCCCGGTATGGGGCAGGAGCGCGATTGGCTTGCGTGTTGGAACGGTGTGGGCGCACGGACCGGGCGCGGCTCCCAGCCCTCTCCCGTTGGGAGAGGAGGTCTTAGTGACCTCCGTCACGGCAGTGTCCTGAGGCTCTCGAAGGGCCGGATCGTGCGAGAACGCCGTGACGCCGAGGGACTTCTCCCTCACCCCAGCCCTCTCCCGCTGGAAGAGGAGGTTCTGCCGGACATTCGCAGGAAGCGGAAGGATCTGATGAACGCCCGCGCGCCGGATGGCCGGGAGATACCTCAACTCCGCAGTCGGTAACCGCGCGCCCGATTACCTAGAGGTCGCCCTCGAGGCTCTGGATCACTGCGCCGGTGTGCAGTTTCGGGTGGAAGTAGGTCGATTTGGACGGCAGGCGCTGGCCGCGCTTCACGATCGTCTCGAACGGCTCGATCGGCACGGCCCGCATCACGAATCCGACCTGCGCCGCGCCCCCTGATACCGCCCGTAACACCGCGGCGGCGTTGTGCTCGAACGCAACCACCGTTTGCTCTCGCTCCACCGTGAACGTGGACCTCACCACTTCGTCGTGCAGACGGGTGTAGTCGGACGCCGCCAGTTCGTCAGCCGCTTCCGCCGGGGTGCGCATGACGCCGATGTGGAGTCGGCCCGGTTCGACCCCGGCGAAGCCGATTGCGACCCTGCCCTGCGATATCGCGTTCAGCGCCGCTTCAAACCCGGCGGCAGATGCGGGATCGATGGCGCCCTTATCTTCGAGATCGAAAGCGCCGAGCACATACTCCCGGAACCGGGACAACTCGTCGGCAGAGGCGTCCTGCAACTGGCGGTGGTAGCCGAGCAGCAGCAGTCCGGGGTCTTCCACGGAGATGAGCGTCATCAGCCGGAAATTGACGGCCTCGCCGGGGCTGACGGTACGCGTCTCACGTACCTCGTCGCGATAGGTGAGCGCGGTCTCGTAGCGGTGGTGGCCATCTGCGAGGTAAAGCTGGGTGTCGGCCAGCGCGACGGTCACGCTCTCTATATCGGCGAGATCTGATATCCGCCAGAGCCGCATGGATGGGAGGCCTTCCGGCGCGGCGTTCGCGACCGGGTCGCCCGCCATCGCTCGTTTCATGATCCCCGCGACTACAGAGCCGGGATCCCTGTACAGCACCATGAGGGGGCTGTAGTTGGCTTTTGCCGACCGCATTAACTCAAGACGGTCGACCTTTGGACCGGGCCGCGTGAACTCGTGCGGGAGAATCACACCGCGGTCGAACTCCTCAAGCCTGACGGCGGATATCAACCCCTGCCTGATGTAGTCGTTGCCGGCAAATGAGAAGGTCTCCTCGATCACGTACATCGAGGCGGAGTCATCTTTTTCCAGCACGCCGGAAGCGAGCCATTCAGCCTGCAGCGCGGCCGCCCGCGCATACCAGTCGTTGCCCGGCGTGTCGCCCGGCTCGTCCCTGCCCCACTCAAGCCTGATGACGTTGAACGGCGATCCGGCGTAAAGCCTCTCCCGTTCCGCCTCGGAGATGACGTCGAAGGGCGGACACAGGAGCGTCGAAAGATCGCCCGCGGACCGGGTGTTGTATCGAACTCCACGGAAGGGTCTTACGTCTGCCAACGCTCCGTGCCTCCTTTCGTTTCATGAACCCCCTCTCCCGGCGGGAGAGGACCGGGTGAGGGAGAAGTGCCATCTCAGGACCACACCGCCCGACAGGTCATTTCGCGGACCATTGAGTATATGGCCGGTGGTCACCGGTTTACCTGCTATTCCCTTCATGTGACTTCGCCCTGCGGCACGGACCGACACCAGGGTTTGGAGCTGGCGGACGGAGTCCATATTCTGACCCGGAAGTTCCTGAGACTTCCTGGGATGCGGGACGGGCTCGCGCCTTTGATCGACGGCTCGATTACGTTCAAAGACACTGTTCCCCGGGGCCGGCCAATCAGGGATCCGGTTCGGGCATAAAATGATCGCCATGACCTCAGATGCCGCCGTAAAACGTGCTGCCGAGTTGCGCGACGGATTGAACCGGGCGAACCGGTTGTACTACATCGATCAAGCGCCGGAGATATCCGACGCCGAGTGGGACGCCATGCTCCGGGAGTTGCAGACACTTGAGGCCGAGCACCCGGAACTGCTAACGCCTGATTCGCCGACGCAGCGTGTCGGGGCGCCGCCCTCTGACGGGTTCGAGGAAGTAGTCCACCCGACGCCGATGCTCTCGCTCGGCAACGTGTTTGACCGGGAGGAGCTGGAGGCGTGGCACCGTCGCGTCAGCGAATACGTCGAGGTCGACCGGTTTGATATGACCTGCGAGTTGAAGATCGATGGGCTGGCGATCGCGATCCGCTACGAAAACGGCTCGCTCGTGCAGGCGGCGACGCGTGGCGATGGAATCCGGGGCGAAGACGTTACGGCGAATGTCCGCACGATCAGATCGATCCCGCTCAGGCTGGTGGGTGATGACGTCCCATCAACCCTCGAGGTACGTGGCGAGGTGTTCTTCCCGATTTCCGCGTTTGAGCGTTTCAACGCCGAACGTGTGGAGGGGGGTCTTCAGACTTATGTGAACCCCCGTAATTCTGCTTCGGGCTCCCTGCGACAGCTTGATCCCGCCGAGACGGCGGCGCGGCCGCTCGATGCCTTTATCTACTCCGTATCGGCGTTCGACGGCGATGGGCCGGAAACGCAATCCGGCATTCTCGATGCCTTGAAGCGCTGGGGATTCAAGATCAACTCGTGGTCCCGGGTCGCCGCGGATCTCGACGGCGTGAGCACGGCGTTTGACGCCGCGACGGCGGATCGCCCGGGACTGGACTACGGCATCGACGGGCTAGTCATCAAGGTGGACGATCTTGCGTTACAGGCCAGGCTTGGGACCGTCGGCCGTGATCCCCGCTGGGCGACCGCCTGGAAGTTCCCGGCGGAGCAGGCGACTACCCGCCTCAATCAGATCGCCATAAACGTCGGGCGTACCGGGAGCCTGACGCCGTACGCCATCCTCGAACCGGTGTTCGTGGGCGGCGTAACCGTCAGCCAGGCGACGCTGCATAACGCCGACGTGATCGCCGATAAGGACATCCGGGAGGGCGACCTCGTAATCGTCCAGCGCGCCGGAGATGTCATCCCGCAGGTGGTCGGTCCGGCGCCGGAAAATAAACGTGGCTCCGACTCCAAACCGTTCGAGATGCCGGATCGCTGTCCCGCTTGCGACAGCGCCGTCGTCCCGGACGATGAGGATGTGGTTATCCGCTGCGTAAACGGCCGTTGCCCGGCGCAGGCGGTTCGTCTGCTGGAGCACTTCGCATCGCGCGGCGCTATGGACATCGAGGGACTGGGAGAGAAGCTGGTCTCGGTGCTGTACCGGCAAGAGTTCGTGGCCGACGTATCCGATATCTTCGGGCTCGCGGACCGACGGGAAGAGCTCATCGAGATCGACCGGATGGGCGAGATCAGCGTCACGAACCTTCTTGCTGCGATAGAGAACTCAAAGAAACAGCCGCTGGCCCGGCTCATCACCGGTCTCGGGGTTCCCCACCTCGGCTCGGAAAACGCCGAACTGATCGCCGGTCACTACCTCTCTCTCGACGCCCTGATCGACGCCTCCCTGCGGGCCAACATCTGGCGAAATATACCGTTGGAGGGCGATGGGGGGCCCGATCTTATCGAGAACCTCATCGGTATCGAGGGGATCGGCCCGACTATCGCCGAGAGTATCCGGGACTGGTTGGGGCTTTATACGAACCTGAGGATCCTGAGAAACCTTCGTAACCACGGTGTGAAACCGCCTCCGATCATAAAACGTGACGAAGACGACCTGACTCTTGCGGGATTGCGATTCGTCGTGAGCGGCCGGCTCGAATCCCTGTCGCGGCAGGAGGCGCAGGGCAGGATCAAGGAACTTGGCGGTGCTGTATCGTCTTCCGTGTCCGGTAAGACGAACTACCTCGTGATCGGCGCAGACCCGGGGTCGAAATACGATTCAGCGATCCGGCTGAATGTCCCGGTCCTGGAGGAACAGCAGTTCCTCGATCTCCTGGCCGGCGGCGCACCGGGTGTCACAGAAACCGTAGAAACACGAGTTCCGAAATCAGAAGCAATCCGGAATACTCTGTTCGACTGATCCCCCCTGAATATCCGTTATCGCCCCAGAGTCTTTATCGGGGCTAATACGACCAGACAGGAAGAGCGCCAGAAGACGCAGCAAATGACGCGGAGGACGCAGAGGACGAAACATGACCGTGCAGTCAGACCTGGCAGGATCCACCACCGGATGGGCTGGCTCATTCGCTGAAGACCCGAACGCCGTGCCGGTGAATATCTACCTGAACGGCATCCGATATCCCGGCGAGGCCGTCTTCACCGAGTTCTGGAACGCCAAATGGGGCAATCCTCCCGGGCAGGAGGTCATGTTCCGGGTTGTGTTCCTGGGGTCTTACGGCCCGGTGTCTTCGGACGATATCGGCGATGACCGGATCGTCGTGGTGGCGCCTTCCGGGGATATGTCGTCGGAGCTCGATCCGGTGGCGAAAGAGGCGGCAGCGCTTCGAGAGACACGCGCCGGATACGCGGCATCAGACGATCCGGCGCTCAGTCGACTGGCGCGCGCCATTGAGGAGCGAGAGGATGAACTGGCGTCGAAAGTCGCCGGTTCCCTGGGCCGAAGATGGGCCAGCGGGGCAGTAATCGCCCGCGGCGAAGATCCCGACCTGACGGCCCTGCTGCCGACGCTTGAACGGGCCGGGCCGGATACATGGATAGAGGCGCTCGGCGCGTGGGTGGTCGAGCGCGGCGCTGAGTTCGAATTGCCGCGGTCCACCGAGCCCCTGACCGACTCGTTGTTGGGCGAAATCTTTGACCTGATCGTCGGCCGGTCGGTCGATCCCGGGCCACGGGCGAGCGAAGCGGCGGCAGCGCTCGGCCTCGGCGACGGCCGGACCGGAGCCGTTTCAAGCCAGGTGAACCGGCTTAGATCCAGATTCGATGAACTCTTCAACTCCGATGCAGGTTCCGGGGCCGACTCGTACGGGTCCGTTTCTGGAGTCGCGGTGCGAATGTTGTTCACGTCTACGTTACGGATGCCACTGGAGTTGGGCGCCCTTTACCTGGTGGATTACGCCCGGCGCCGTAACGCAGAAGCGGTGCTTGTGCCGGTGACCGACGCCGGATTCCCGGAGCATGTGAACCGGGACACCATGCCCGATATGGCGTGGGATCCCCGGCTTTTGCAAAGATTGACGGTTTTGCACTCGGTTGCCGGGGACGATTGGAACGCAGCGCTCCCGTACCTGTCCGCCGTCTACCCATCCGCAAGGCCGTCCGGCGACGGCGATGGCCCATCTGAGCCCGGAGAGTCCGGGAACCAGGTGTCGAACCATGCCGCCGAGGCTTTCATGGAGGAGCTTCGATTGCTGGAATCGCGCGTCTCACTCTCGGCGGTGACGGTGGCCCGGCTCGAACGAACGCTCGGCGCGAAATCCAACTGGGAACTGGACCGTCTTGCGGGCGTATTGAGCGCCGATAGCTGGTCTGAATTGACGTTCTCTGCCCGTGAGGCATTCGGGAATGCCCGTGAATTCCGGATCGCGCTGGCGCGCGAACGGACGGTGCGTGGACTATCGATACGATCGCGGGACATTGAGCATATCGTCACGTTCCTGGATGCTGCTGAGTTCGGGACGGAACAACGTCCGCTGGAGCTGGAGGCCCGAGCGCTGCGCGCGCGCTGTGGCGCCGGCCTGTTGAATGAATTCGCCGGTATATGGCCGGTCCTCAGCACTGATTTTGAGCGCTGGCGCACGGATTCCCGGCGCGCGTACCTCTCGATGCACAGGACTCGACGGGCGCACGATGAGGAGAGGCAACGAAAGATGGCGCGCGCGATCGTCCAGATCGCGGCGATCGAAGGGTTCGCCCATTTACCGGAGCTGGGACCGCCCCAGAACCGGGATCTGACACAGCGCTACGAGGAACTGGCGCTCGGACTGGAACCGTGCGCGAGGTTGGAACACGACCTGTCACTCGTCAGCCATCCCTACTGCGAAGGGTGTGGGATGACCCTGAGTTCCCCGACGGAGCGCGGCGATATCGATGAATTTCTGTTCGAGTTGGAATCGGTGTTACGGTCATATAACCGCCGCCTGAGTTCCGTCGCGATACGGGAAACACTGGCCGGCAGACAGCCGGAGCGGCTGGGGAGGCTGCTCAAGTTGAGGGACGCCGCGGACCTGTCCGCCCTGTCGGACCATCTCGGCAGCGACGTAATCGATTTCCTCCACGAGTTTCTCGCGGAGTCTGATCCACAGGAATAGCTATTGGTACTCAGGAAGTTCCTGGACCCGTTCCGGCTCCTCAAGAGTGAAGAACGAAAACGTCTCGAAGAAGCGAGCGCACGCAAACCCCTGATCGTGGTCGGCCTGGCCAACCCGGGAGCGAAGTACCGCGGCACGCGCCACAACGTTGGGGCGATGTGTGTGGATGAGCTTGCGCGTCGCACCGGCGTGCGCCTTGAGAACAGGGTGCGCGACACCGAGATCGCCGAGACGGAGATCGGCGAAGCGCCGGCGATTATCGCCAAACCGATCACCTTTGTGAACGACAGTGGAAAGTCCGTCCGGAACGTTCTTCGCAAGTTCAACGCGGAACCGCACCGGTTGCTGCTGATCGTGGATGACATGGATCTGAAAATTGGCCGGATACGCCTGCGCGCTAGCGGAAGCTCGGGCGGACATAACGGTCTCAAGTCTGTGCGGCAGGTCACCGGGACCGACGAGTTCCCGCGCCTCCGGATCGGGGTCGGCAGGCCGGGGTCAGAAAGTGATCCCATTCAGCATGTGCTCGGACGGTTTCGCCCGGACGAGCGGGTGCTCATCGAGGAAGCCGTCAACCGGGCCGCTGATGCCGTGGAGGCGATCCAGCGCGAGGGCCTGGACCGGGCGATGGAGACTTACAACCGGCCTGCGTGAGGTGTGAACCAGGAGCCGGATTCCTGAGGCTCTCGAAGGACGGGCGGAGCAAGCCCCGCCTCTACAAGATCGCAAAGGGGCTCTCGCCGGTTACTGAAACCCTCGTGGGCGGGCCGCGGCCCGCCCCTACCGTGCTCCGGGTGTCACAACCGGTTGCTGCCGCATCCGGTCCTTCGAGGGCCTCATGACACGATCGAGGTCTCGTGGCACGGTTTCTTGGCCGCGGCGCTTAGCCGATCGAGTCGAAGCCGGTGTAGGGGCGCAGTACCTCGGGGATGGATACGGTGCCGTCCGCCTGCTGGTAGTTCTCCAGGATCGCTATGACCATGCGGGGCAGCGCCAACCCGGAGCCGTTCAGCGAGTGAACGAAGCCCGTACCGGCGCCTTCTTCAGGCCGAAAGCGGGTGTTGGAACGGCGGGCCTGGAAGTCGGTGCAGTTTGACAGCGAGCTGACCTCGAGCCACTCCTCAATTCCCGGGGACCAGACCTCAAGATCGTAGGTCTGGGCGGACTGGAAGCTGATGTCCCCGGTCGCCAGCGCCAGCAGACGCCAGGGCAGGCCAAGCCGCTCGCACAGGTCGATAGCGTCGTCCACCATCCCGTCGAGCACGCCCCCGGACTGATCCGGATCGACGAACTGGAACATTTCCACTTTTTCAAACTGGTGTACGCGCTTGATCCCGCGCGTGTCCCGGCCTGCCGCGGTGCGTTCCCTTCGGAAACACGGCGTGTGGGCGACGTATTTGAGTGGGAGTGCGCCCGGTTCGATGATCTCGCCCGAGTGCAGGTAATTCAGCGCCACCTCTGAAGTCGGGATCAGCCAGAGATCGTCCTCCTCGTCATGGAAAAGCTCGTCGGCAAACTTTGGCAGGTTCCCGGAGGCCGTCATCGTCTCGGATCGGACCATGAACGGCGGCGCTATCTCTATGTAGCCGTGCTCACGCGTGTGAACGTCCAGCATCCAGTCAGATAGCGCCCTTTGCAGCGCAGCGCCTTTGCCCTTCAGGACGTAGAAGCGTGCGCCGGACATCTTTGCCCCGGCGGCGAGGTCGAAGATCCCGGTCCGATCGGCGAAATCCCAGTTCGGCTCCACGTCGAAGTCCCGCTCTCCGGGGGGAGGGCCTTCTCGGACGATGACGTTTGAGTCCTCGTCGGGACCGACCGGAACTGTGTCTTTGGGGAGGTTGGGCAGAACGATCAAGAGATCGTGCAGCTCCTGCTGAATCTCCTCCTGCTCCGTTTCGATGACCTTGATGCGGTCGCCGACGGACCGCATTTCGGCGATCTGCTCCGGCGACGGCTTGCCGCCGGACTGGCCGATGCCGCGGCTTACCTCGTTCCGTTTCGCGCGTAGCTCATCGCCCTCGTGGACCAGCGCCCGCCGCCGGGCGTCCAGCTCGATCATCTCTTCGATCGGCGGGTCTTCGCCGCGATCAACGAGCTTCTGCCGGACGATTTCGGGTTCGTTAATGATCTGTTCGATTGAAAGCATTGGAGTCCCTGGAGATCGGGGTGTTCGGACGGGGTTTCGGAGGCCGACCTCTAGTCCCGCAGCTGGGGGTAGAGGATGACCTCCCTGATAGACCGCTCGCCCGATATCAGCATGGCGAGCCGGTCGATACCCAGGCCGAGCCCCCCGGTGGGCGGCATGCCGTGCTCCACCGCGATCAGGAAGTCCTCATCCAGCCGGTCCATCTCGTCATCATCATGCTCGCGACGCAGCCGTTCCTGGTCCTCAAAACGCGCCCGCTGGTCGACCGGGTCGTTCAACTCGGTGAAGGCGTTACACAGTTCATGCCCGCCCACGAAACCCTCGAACCGCTCAACGATGCCGTCTGATCCGGGTTTGCGCTTCGCGAGCGGGGACATCTCGACCGGGTAATCGACGAGGAAAGCGGGCTGAATGAGATTCGGCTCGACGTGGTCCGAGATCACCTTGTCCAGCAGTCGGCCCCAGTTGGCGCCCGGCTCGACATGGATATCGCGCTCGCGCATCGCCGCCGAAAGCGATTCAATATCGTCACATTCAACGAAGTCAATTCCCGAGCGCTTCTTGATCTCTTCGCGCAGATCCAGGCGCGACCACGGCGGCGTCAGGTCTATCGGCTGTCCGCCCACTTCGTCCGGCGGAGCGATCATCGAGCCGGTGACCTCCATAGCGATGGTGGAGACCATCTGCTCGACCATCTCCATGACGTCGTTGTAGTCGGCGTACGCCTCGTAGCTTTCTATGGTCGTGAACTCCGGGTTGTGATCCTGGTCGAACCCTTCGTTACGGAAGATCCGGCCGATCTCGCACACCCTGTCAAAGCCGCCGACGATCAGTTTCTTCAGGTGAAGCTCGGTGGCAATCCTCAGGTACAGGTCCCGGTCGAGCGCGTTGTGGTGCGTCCCGAACGGTCGTGCGGAAGCGCCCGCCGGTACGGTGACCAGCATCGGCGTCTCGACTTCCATGAATCCACGCCCGTGCATAAACCTGCGCATCGAGGCCACGATATCCGCCCGCATCCGGGCGATCTCCATCGCTCTCTCGTTGGCGATCAGGTCCAGGTAGCGTTGCCGGAAGCGCTTCTCAGTGTCCCGTAATCCCGACCATTTATCCGGCAGCGGACGGGTTGCCTTTGTGAGCAGCGTCAAGGACCGGACTTCTATGCTTGGCTCTCCCCGGCGCGTCCGAAAAACGGGACCTTCAGCGCCAATGAAGTCACCCAGATCGAGGTCATCGAGGAGTTCATATTCGTCGCCCAGCACGTCCTGGCGCAGGTGGAGTTGAATAGTCCCGGATGCGTCCCGGAGATCGATAAACGCCGCCTTGCCCATGCCCCGGCGCGCCATCATCCTGCCGGCGAGTACGAGCGATTCAGACTTCGCTCCCTCGCCAAGTTCGCTCTCGACCGAGTCGAGTTCCGCCCTCGCGGATGCACTATCTGATGTCGGCTTGAACCGGGCCGGGTACGGGTCGATGCCGCGGGCTCGGAGCCGTTCGAGTTTGTCCAGGCGCGCCTGGATCAGGCGCGCTTCGGAAACGGGCTGGTCGGTGGATTCTTCTGGACCGGGCATGCGGGGCGGGCCTCCGCGGCGTGATATTCGCCACGCTTGCGCGTACAGGGGCAGCAGCCCCCTCGCTGATTTGGAGTCGGACCATTATCACACGGCGACTCTCCGGTTTTGCGACTGATTCCCGGCCGGGGAACGGCAGATATCAGCGGAGAGAGCTTTTTAGATGTCCTGCAGTTTCAGGTGTTCGCCAGCGTCGCGTAGCGTTCGATGAGACAGGATCCTGAATCGAGTCACGGTTGTGATTGCAATACCCGGTCATTCGACAACCTCAGGACGCGGTGGAACCTCAAGACGCGGGAGAGCTTGAGGACACTTGTCATTTGCCCCCTGTCCCCGCCGCGGGAGAGGGACGGGGTGAGGGGGATGAGGCCACAGGCCGATCAATGTTCTGTGGACCGCTGTATATGACGAATCGTGTGCCGCTGCACGCCATATCGCGCGGTGAAGGTCCCTCGTCCTTCCGGGACCGGAAGGATCGGGATGACTGTTGAACGTGCTCCCTCTCCTCGCCGCGGGAGAGGGACGCGGTGATGGGGATCACCGATGGGTGATCGGTCCGCGGGGGCGCGTTGCTGCACATCCGGGTCCTTCGAGAGCCTCGGGACGCGGTTGCTAGAACCCGGGACACGGTAGAGAGCCTCTGGACACGCTGACGTGTAAATCGGGGCAAACGCGTATCACGTTCACATAGCGCTCAGGAGCGTCAAATTCCCATAATCAGGCTCCCGTCAACTGAAACGGGCGCACTCCCTTTGTCAGCCTTTCAACTGGCGGTAACCCCGGAGGTTCCGATGAGGATCGGCGGCGGAAGCGCCGGGGGGCGAAGGGTTGGAGGGCGCGGCAGACGCCGTGGCGAGGCCGGGTTCCGTCCAACCTCGTCACGAGTCCGGCTGGCCATCTTCTCGATGCTCGGGCCGGGGGGCCTGGGCGGGCTGAGTGTGCTCGATCTCTACGCGGGCACGGGTGCGATGGGACTGGAAGCGCTCAGCAGGGGCGCTGATTCAGCAGAGTTCGTGGAATTAAACGAAAGGCGTTGTAGAGAGATAACAAAGGCCGCGGATGAACTCGGCTTCGGCGACCGTTCAACGGTCAGAAAAGGCCGGTGTGAACGGGTCACGAAAACGCTGACCAAGAGGTTCGACATTGTTTTCATCGACCCGCCTTATGCAGACGATCCGTTTGCCGAGGTGATCGGCAACCTGGACCAAGCAGACGTCCTCAACCCGGGGGCCACGATCTTCGCGGAGCACTCGGCGAGAACCGAACTGGAAAGCCGGTACGGGCGGATCGAGCGGACAGACAGCCGGAAATACGGAGATACGGCCGTCTCTACATACCGGCTTGTGAGCACAGAGTAAAAGGGAACAGGGACATAGCGAACAACGAGGTTAAAGCGCTCTACGCCGGGACATTTGACCCCGTCACAGACGGCCATCTTGACATCGTCCGGAGGTCCGCCGAGCTATTCGACGAAGTGATAGTCGGCGTCTACGACCTGCCGCAAAAATCGTTGATGTTCAACACGGTAGAGCGGGTGGATATGTTCAGACGTGCGTTGTCTGATCATCCGCAGGTTGAGATCTCGGCCTATTCCGGTCTCACGGTGAAGTACGCGTCCCAGATCGGCGCACAGGTTCTCGTCAGGGGGCTACGGATCGGAGCCGATTACGAATACGAACGTGAGATGGCGTTGATGAACCGGGCGATGCAGCCGAACGTCGAAACGGTTTGCCTCATGAGCAGTCTTGAACAGCAGTTCATCAGCTCCAGTCGGATAAAAGAGATCGCAAAACTGGGAGCGGAGATAGATTCCTTCGTTCCCTCCCATGTATCGGCGGCGGTGGCCGCCCGCATAGGTGACCAGTAGGAACCAACACAGCAGGGCCGGTGAACGGCTGAAGTGACCGGGAACGCAACCAAGCGCCACCGGCATGGCAACAACAGGGGGCAGATATGTCTTTGGAACAACGCCTGGAAGCACTCGAATCACTCGTGGCGAGCGGTCGCGTACCGGCCACCTCGCGAACCCTGATAAACCTTGAGCGGTTTAACGCGGCCATCGAAGAGATTCGCTCCGAGCTGCCTGACGAGATGAATGAATCCCGGGCGATCATCCGGCAGAAGGAAAGCGTGATCAAGCAGGCCGAGATAGAGGCCCGCAGGATTCGCGCCTACGCAGACGAAGAGGCTACGACGATCCGGGAGACGGCGGAAGAAAAGGCGACCATCGCCATAGATACCGCTTCCGAACGAGCCGCCAAGATGATTCAGCAGAACGAGGTAACGTCCGAGGCCGGGCGCAGAGCGGAAGAGATCATCGCCGAGGCGGAAGGGCGAGCCGCCCGGATCATCGAGGACGCAGAAGCGGCCGCGGCCGAGAAGGCTGAAGAGTCCGAGAGCCGGATCTCCATGATGATGAATGACGCGGAAGCGGATGCCGGCATTCGGCGTGACGGCGCGGATGCGTACGCCAGCGAAGTACTGTTCGCTCTTGAAGAGCACGTCTCCAGCGTCCTGGGCAAGGTCCGGGCGGGCCTGGACCTGCTTGAAAACCGCTCTCCGTCAGACACAATTCCGACTCGTTAACGCCCGTCCGCACCTGAGACGGGTAAAAAACGCCCGGGTCGATTACGGCCCGGGCGCTTCGCGTCTGCCGTATCAAAGCGTAGTAGCACTGGCTGACGGCTGGCGCTGCCCCGGATGACGTTTGGGATCAGGTCCAAATACGCTTGTTGCTGCTGGCCGGCGGTCCTCGATCGGACTTGCTGGCATGGCTGCCACAAACGAGAACAGGCGAGCATACCTTGGCCCGTAATGATCACCTCAGTGGTGATGAACAACAACGCGTATCCGATCTCCTGGTGACGCGGCCCAGCGGCGACATGCCATCTACGTCAGGTCGCGAGGTCGCCGCCGCCATAGACCTGCTCCCGGTGGCGGCGTTGATATACGACCGCGATGACGGGACGATTCGTCACGCGAATCCGCTTTTTGAGTCGCTGTCGGGTGCTTCGAATGACGAGCTCGCCGGACATCAAATACTCGATTTTTACCGTGATGCGGTCGAGCACGATGAGTTCATCTCGGAACTGTTGCGCAAGGGGATTGTTACCGGTCGGCATGTCACCGGCGCCCTGGGTGACGGCAGCAAGGTGTGGGTTGATACTTCAAGCCGCTGGGTGGTTTACGGAGGCAAACCCGCCGTCCTCACCCTGTTCACCGATATCGACGCCGAAAAACGTGCACAACTGGCTTCAGAGCTCGAGCGAGTTCAGATATCAGGACTGGCCGAGATCAGCAGGATCGTGGCACACGCGAGGCTCGACAGCGAGGCGTTTGAACGTGTCGTGGAGGTGGTGAATCGCCTCGTGCCGTTCGATCGCGTCGGGCTTGTGCTGATTGATCCTGAAGAGGAAACATTCACGCTGAAGTTCGTGCGTGGCACAGAGGTCGACTCCCGTCAGGAGGGTTACAGACTCCCCATCGGGCGAAGCTTGAACGCGATCGCGGCGGAAACTCGTGAAAGCGTGCTCATCGATGATATCGAGACAGCCCGGTTTCCGGACGACTTTCCCGGATTAAAGGCCAATCGGGACGCCGGAATCCGATCCCTGGTGACGGCGCCCCTGATCGCCGATGACCGCGTGATAGGCACGCTCAGCCTGCGGTCGAAATCCGCGTGCGCTTACGACGCGGAATCAGTGGCACTAATTGAGCGAATCACCGCGTTGCTGGCGCCTGCGCTTGAGCAGTCTCGCCTCTACGACAACCTGGAACGGGAGGCGCGTGAACGGCAGATCATCGCCGAGATGGGACGGGTGATCAACTCGTCGCCGGACCTCAACGACGTGTACAGCCGATTCACAGACCTTGTGCGCCAGATCCTTCCGGCCGATCGACTCGCCGTGACTACCCTTGATCGCGAGGGAGAGGGGGTTGTCATCCTCTATCGCTCCGGAATCTCCGTGACCGATCGAGCGCAGGGTCATCGCATGCTTTCACAGGGTTCCATGACCACTGTCATGATGGACACCAGAAAGCCCGTTCTTTTTCATCCCGGGAACCGGGCAGATGTGGAGAGAGAATATCCGAACCTTCTTTCGGCCTAGGAAGCGGGATTGCGGTCATTCCTGTCTCTGCCGCTGTTCGTCGGAGACCGAATCGTGGGCGGACTGCACTTCTTTTCCATGACCGAAAGCGGTTATCCGAGGCATCAGGTGGATCTGGCGGAGTCGGTCGCAGGCCAGATCGCCGGCACTATCGCCAGTTCTTTGTTGCGGGAGGTGGAACAACAGACGGCGAAGGAAAACGCCGTCCTCGCCGAGATCGGCAGGACCATCACATCGGCAACGGACGTACGTGACGTGTTCGAGCCGTTTGGAGAACTGGTCGGGCAGATACTGCCGTTTAACCGCCTGGTTATCACACTGTTCGACAGCAAGGCAGGGACGGCTACGGGCGCCTACGCGTACGGCTGGGAAGTCCCGGGATGGGGGGACGGAACCGTCCATGAGATCGCCGGAACCTCAATAGAGACGATTCAGAAAACACGAAAAACCCTGTACGCCCCGGACATCTCGAAAGATGTCAACGAACCGGCGGCCACTCGAAGACTGCTCACAGGGGCAGGATTCAATTCTTCTCTCCTCGCCCCGCTGTGGTCCAACGGTGAACTTATTGGCTGCCTGAATATCAAACATTCCGAGATCGGCGCGTACACGCCGCGCTCGATAGAACTGGCCGAGCGGATAGCGGACCAGATCGCGGGAGCGATCGCCAACGCCCGGTTGTACGAGGATCTTCGACATGTGGCTGACGAGCGCCGGGCGCTCGCTGCGATCGCGCTTGCGGCTACGCAAAACCTGGACCTGGACGGCGTGTTTGCTCGCGCAGCTGATTCTCTGAAAAAGATGGTGGACTACGATCGCATGTCCATCACCCTGCTGGATCAGGACGACGAGTCGCTGCGTGTTGCGTTCACGCGCGGTCAACGCCTGCTTGGTTTCCGGATCGGGGATATCGTAGAACCGGTGAGCGGTGATCCCTTTGACGGCGAACACTGGACGTGGAAGAGCGGCCTTGGACTGATATCTCGTCCGGACGGACGGATTCAGACCACGGTCCAGGTTCCGCTGGGAAGCCACCCACGTCTCCTGGGTTACATCTGGCTACGCAGCAACGCAGCCGACGCGTATGACGAACGCAGCATAGATAAGATGGAGCGCGTCGCCACATACCTCACCCCGGCTGTTCAGAACGCGCTTGAACACGATCGCGAGATGCGCCTTGCGCAAGAACGCGAGCGGAGCCTCATCCTGGGACACGAGAACCGGGAGTTGCAGCGCCTGAACGAGGCCAAAAGCCGATTCCTGACCACGGTAACGCACGAGCTCAAGACCCCGCTGACAAGCATCACGGCCTTCACCAACATCCTCCTGAAAAACCGGGTCGGCGGGATGACCGAACGAGATCTGTCGCAGCTGGTCGTGATTCAGCGCAACAATCGGCGGCTCAAGAATCTCATCGACGACCTGCTCGATCTGAGCCAGATTGACCAGGGAGGATTGTCGCTGACTATGTCCGAGTTCAACGCCGGGGAAATGCTCACCGAAGTGCTGGACGGGTTCCGGCCGATAACCGATGCGAAATCACAGGAAATAATCAGTTCGTTCCCGAGCCGTCCTGTGAGCATCCGCGCCGATCGTGACCGGCTGGCGCAGATCATGACCAATCTGCTCAGCAACGCGTCAAAATACTCCCCGAATGGAGCGGAGATCGGGGTCTCAGCCAGGCGCTGGAAGGACCGACTGTATTTTTCCGTAACCGACCACGGGATCGGCATTTCGGACGAAGACAGGAAGTCTCTTTTCACCCTGTTCTTCCGCGCCGATAACGTGGAGACGCGCGCCATCCCCGGAACCGGGATCGGGCTCTATATCGCAAAAACGATCATCGACCTGCACGGCGGCAGGATCGAAGTCAGGCCCCCAACCGGAGATGGAACGACGATGGGTTTCTACGTCCCGGGCGCCCACAACATCGCCATCGATGCAGAACAACACCCGGAGACACTGGCGGCAATCATCCCGTGGTCGCGCATGGACGAGTTGCCAGAGGAACAAGAAGAGGCGACCGGTTAGCCGCCTCTTCCTGAGCCAAACGAGTTGAGCGCTTTCGCTCGCCTTACGCCGTTTTTACGGCTCGTACCGAGATGCTTCTTACGCTCTCCGTCCAGGGTTCATCACCGGCCGATAATGTCGGAACGCTTGTCACAACCTCAATGTCCGTGAACCCGGCGTCAGCCATCTGTGCCAGGTACACGTCCTGGAGCTGCGCCCCGGCGACGCACCCGGTCCAACCGTTGACGTCTGCCTGAACCTCCTCCGGCAACTCTTCGGTGATCACGATGTCGGACACGTAAAGCCTTCCGCCTTCATTCAATACCCGGTACGCCTCTGCGAACACGATTCGTTTATCGGCCGCAAGGTTAATAACGCAGTTGGAAATGATGGCGTCAACGGTGTTATCGGGCTCCGGCAGCGACTCGATTGTCGAGAGCTTGAACACCACGTTGTCCGCCCCGACCGTGACGGCGTTTTTGCGGGCAAGGTCGATCATCGCCGGCGTCATGTCGATGCCGATAACGTGGCCCGTCGGCCCGACCTGTTTCGCGGCGAGAAAACAGTCGATTCCGCCGCCTGATCCGAGGTCCAGGCCGGTCTCTCCCGCCTTCAACTCCCCGATCGCTGTCGGGTTCCCGCAACCGGCTGCGGCTGCGGCTGCGGCGTCCGGGACGGAACCGATTTCTTCCGAAGAATAAAGCCGTTCGGCGTTCGGAGAACAGCAAGCTTCATCGGCCGGGGCGCAGCAAGCGCCGCCGTCGTCCGGAATCAACTGGTGGCCTCGCTCAGCGACCAGCGTGTACCGCTCCCGGATGAAACCCCTGAGATCGTCCGGATTGTCGGACAGAAGGTCCGGCATTGTGGGTTTGGTGTCGGTGTTGCCGTCGATTTCGGGCATTTCTATTCCCCTTACGTCCAGACCCGAATTACGGGCTGGTCGGTGAGCTTCTGGTCGATCATTAGTTCCGGTGCGATTTCGCCGGCGCCTGCGACACACTGTTGGAGCCAGGGAAGCATCTTCGCCCAAGCCCGGGCCGCGGCGGCGTATGCGGCCTCCCCCTTCGGGGTGAGACTGCATACCTTCCGCTGCCGTGTTCCGTCGGACACAACGTCTGACGCGATGTACCCGCCCTCGAGAAGGATCTTCAAGGTCGGATAGATCATGGCGTCCGTCGGCTCAGCCCCCGGGCAGCACTGGCCTATCGAGCGTTTCAGCTCGTAACCGTGCAGCGGTCGATCACTGAGCGCGGCGAGAAGAAAGAATCGCGAAACGCTTTTGCGATTCAGCATGTCCCAGTACTTCTCGTCGGTCAGGTCGGTGCCTGTTCCCGTCTTCTCGGGGGCGGTCGTCATACCAAGGCTCCTTATATATCGGAACGCTATATATAGCTTACCTATATAAAACTTCCTGTCAACCTCTATCCGGCAACCGCAATCTTGCGCCCCGTGTAACGCTCGAATGACGGACGAGCGAGTCCATCAGCTCCACACGGCTATAATCCGGGTACCTTTCGATCCTCGTATCCGCCCCGTTTGCCGCCGGTGTCATCGCTGATGCCAGGGCTTCCGCCAGCCCTACCGAAGGACCGCTCCATGACCCAGCCCGCTTTTTCGGACAACGACCGCTCTCTCTTCCTGGTGATCGACGGGCACGCCATGGTTTATCGGGCGTTCTTCTCCATCCCGGAACGGCTCAGCACTGCGACCGGACAGGACACCCGCGGTGTGTACGGATTCCTGACGACCTTCCTCAAGGTGGTCCGCGACCATAACCCGACGCACGTCGCCGTGGCGTTCGATACCAGCGCGCCGACCTTCCGTGATGACCGGTATCCGGAGTACAAAGCCGGCAGAGCGCCCATGCCGGACGAGCTGCGCCAGCAGTTCCCGCTCGTCAAAGAGGTTCTTGATTCGTTCAAGATCCCCTACTACGAGAAGGACGGCTGGGAGGCGGACGACCTTATCGGGACGATGAGCCGGCTCGCGACCGAGGCGGGCATTGACACGCTGGTCGTGACCGGCGACCGCGACGAACTGCAGCTCGTCTCTGACACGGTGAACGTGCTGATGTACTCCGGGTTCGGCAACACAAAGGTTTACGGCATCGACGAGTTCCGGGAGCGATATGCGGGGCTGATGCCGGACTCATTGCCGGACGTGAAGGCTCTCCAGGGCGACCCGTCGGACAACATCCCGGGCGTCCCCGGCGTCGGGGAGAAGGCCGCATTCGCGGTGCTGAACGGCCGCGACCGGCTGGAGAAGGTATACGAAGAGCTCGACGAGATCGAGGCGATGCCCACCGCCGAGTTGCGTGGCGCCAAGCGCGTTCGGAGGTTGCTCGAGGAGAACAGGGATGTGGCCTTTGAAGGCCGCTGGCTGACAACGATCTCGCAGGAAGCACCGATGGATTTCGAATTAGAAGACACGCGTTTCTGGAAGTACGACCGCGAAGACGTAGTTGAAACACTGCTGGGGCTCGAGTTCAGGGGTGTCCTGAGACAGGTCCCCGATCCGGCGTTTCTGAACCACCAGGAAGCGGACCCGGGTACATCAATTGCGACATCGGTGAACCCGGCCGGACAGGCACAGAACGGACAACAACTCGTGTTCGGCCTCGGTGGGGCGGCCGGGGCCCCCAACGGGGACGCGCCTCCGCCGATCCTCGGCGACAAGGTAGACGTGGAGTACAGCACGGTGACGACCACCGCCGAACTTGAGGCGCTTGTCGGGGAGCTTTCAACTCCACAGGGGTTCGCTTTTGATACCGAGACATCGGGCGTAAACCCGATGGACGCGGACCTGGTGGGCGTTTCGTTTTCCAACGCCGAGGGTCGGGCGTGGTACGTGCCGGTCGGTCACTCCCCGCCGCCAGAAATCGACGAAGAGGGCGAGGAGGTTCCTGCGCCGGAACAGATCCCGCTTGCGCAGGCTCTCGACGCCGTGCGAGCCATGTTTGCGAATCCGGACATCCCGAAGACCGCCCACAACGCCAACTTTGACGTGATGGTGCTGAACCATGCCGGGCTGGAGGTGAACGGGGTCGATTTCGACACGATGATCGCGGCGGCGCTCACGGGCAGGCGTCAGATCGGGCTGAAGCAGCTTGCGCTGGACTTCTTCCAGGTGGAGATGACGCCCATCACGGCCTTGATCGGCACCGGGCGCAAGCAGATCACGATGGCGGAGGTGCCGGTGGAACGGGCCGCGCCGTACGCCGCCGCTGACGCCGATTTCACCTGGCGGCTAAAGCGCGATCTGGACCCAAGATTGGACGCAGACGACGCCCGCTCGGTTTTCCGAGACATCGAGATGCCGCTGCTGCCGGTGATAGTGCGGATGCAGCAAGAGGGCGTGATGGTCGATACCGGCCAGCTCGACCGCTTCTCCGAGGAGCTTGGGGTGGAGCTGGATCGCCTCAAGGCGGACACGAACGAGTTGCTGGGCGGCACGGAGATCAACATGAACTCCAGCCAGCAACTGGCAACTGTGTTGTTTGACGAGTACGACGTCCCGAAGACGCGCCGCACGAAGACCGGCTACTCGATGGACGCGGCGACGCTCGAGGGGCTGATGGATCGGGAGGATCTGAACCCGCAGGCTTTCGAGCTCATCAGGAACGTCCTGCGATTCCGGGAGCTTGGCAAGTTGAAATCGACCTATGTCGACGCCCTGCCCCGGCTTGTCGTGCAGAGCACCGGGCGGGTTCATACCAGCTTCAACCAGGTTGGATCGGCCACGGGACGGCTGTCCAGTTCGGACCCCAACGTGCAGAACATCCCCGTGCGAACAGACCTCGGGAAGCGCGTTCGGCAGGCGTTCAAGGCGGACGGCGAGAACGGCTGGACGCTGCTAGCGGCCGACTATTCACAGATCGAGTTGCGCATCCTGGCCCATCTGTCCCAGGAGCCGGGTTTGCTCGAGGCGTTCCGAAACGGCGAGGACATACACGCGGCCACGGCCACGGCGATGTACGGGGAGGATTCGGACGATCCCGAGGGTCAACGGCGTATCGCCAAGATACTGAATTTTGGCGTGATCTACGGACTCGGGCCGATCGGTGTGGCCCGCCAGACTGACCTGACCCGGGCGCAGGGCGCCGAGTTCATCGAGATGTATTTCTCAAGGTACCCGGGACTGAAGGATTACCTCGAGAGCGTCAAGAGGAGCGCTCGAGTGAAGGGCTACGTGGAGACGATGACCGGGCGGCGACGACGCTTGCCGGATATCACCACGGGAAGCCAGATGGCGCGCGCTGCGTCCGAGCGGATGGCGGTGAATATGCCGATCCAGGGAACATCGGCAGACATAATCAAGATCGCCATGATCAATATCGACCGCGAGATTCGTGAGCGCGGGTTGAAGTCCCGGATGATCATCCAGGTGCACGACGAGCTGATTTTCGAGGTCGCGCCGGGCGAACTGATGGAGGTGCAGGCGATGGTGTCTGAGCTGATGCCGTCGGCGATGGAGCTGTCAGTGCCGCTGGAGGTGGAGATCAAAACGGGCCCGACATGGGGTGATATGGAGTAGATAGGGGGAGAGCGGGCTAGTGTTGTGGCCTCATGTCGTCGCGCCTAACGGACTCGAAGTGTTGATCGTTGTGTGGGTGAACGTCGCCGCGACATTTGTTATCGATTTGGTATTTCGGCCCTGGGGGGGCCAATCGGTGATCCTTGTAACCGTATGGCGTCAAAGACCGCGCCCTTCGATCGCGGCAAAGGGCATGGGGTGGAGTCTTGCCATATTGGAGTGTGCCTTTCGGATCGCTCAGATCTTCAGTTTGTCGCATTGGATACGTGAATCAATATCGCTGCATTATCGGTGGGATACGACGAAAAGATATTGGCGACCGGTCATCATTGACTTATACCTCCTCGTCGAAGTCACCACCATCGTCCTGTTTTTTGTTTTCGCGAGCGACTGGCCAACGTGGTTCATAACGGGAGTCATCACCTATTTTTTGGCGGAAACAGCCGTTAGCTCTGCCAACGTCGTCGTGTTCGGGCATTTGAGGGGTCAGCCAGCCGTCGCCAGCATCCAGCGCAACTTTGTTCTGGCGTTCATCACATTCGGTCTCTCGGTACTCGCGTTCGCAGCAATCCGGTTGGCCAATGGCGATGACTTCAAGATCGTTGCCGATCACACTCACGCTTGGGCGGACAGTCTAAAAACCGCGACCTTCATTAGCGCTGATGCCGTAACGACACTGGGGTGGACAGTGATTTCCGCTCAATTGATGTTCTCGGTCTGGATGCTCGTCGTCATGCTGAGCTGGACCATTGCTGGGTTCCCATCGAGGTCGCGGAGATGATGATCGACAGCACACAGAGGATATCGGCCCATGCCTGAACTTCCTGAGATCGAGGCGCTGCGGCGCTACTTACTGCGTGAGGGGCTTGTTGGGCGGACTGTTGTTGAGGTGGATGCTGACTGGCCGGGGGTTGAGGACACCGTCGATGGCATGGGCGGGTTGTCGGGGCTGGCGGGACGGCGGTTTGAGGGATTTGATCGCCGGGGTAAGCAGATGATGGCGTCTATGAGTGCGCCTGCTGGGCGCAACCCCCTCATCCTTCGAGAGCCTCAGGATGCCGACCTCTCCCGCGTGGGTGAGAGGGGGCAAAACAACGGACCCGACCGGGTCTTAGGGCTGCATATGGGGATGACTGGTCGGCTTGGGGTTATGGCTCCTGAGGATGAGTCGTTCCAGTATCGGCGGTTGGCTCTTTACCTGGACGATGAGCGTCGGTTGGAGCTGGATGATGTCCGGCGCTGGGCGATGGTTCGGCTTGAGGCAGATGCGGAGACGTTCACGGCCGGGATGGGGCCGGACGCGCTTGACCCGGAGTTCACAGCGGCCGAGTTTGCGGAGCGCGTGTCGGCTCGGCGTTCGCCCATCAAATCCGTATTGCTGGACCAGAAGGTTCTGGCAGGTGTCGGCAACATCTACGCCGACGAGGCGCTTCTCATAGTTGGCATATCGCCCTCAAGACGCGCCGATCGGGTATCAGCCGGGCGGCTGGAAACGCTGCATGGGACGATCGTCGGAGTACTCAAAAACGCGCTTGCGTTCATCGAGTCGCATCCCGATAACGAGGGGCGTCCGTACGTGATCGACGCGCAGGACGATCGCATGCAGATCACCCGCAAAGCGGGAGCGCCGTGTCCTCTGTGCGGGGGGCCCCAGAACGCGAAGAAGTTCGGAGGTAGAACGGCCTATTACTGTCCCTCCTGCCAGCACTGACATGACACCGAACGGCCCTTGGCGTTATGCCCCAGCATTCAAGGTCGGCCCGGTAAACGCATCAGCCTGCCGGACCGGCTGCAGATAGAACGACAATTTCAGGGAGGTACTTCAGATGGCAGCATACGTTGTCGCCAATTACGACATCACGAATCCCGAGGCGTTCGCGGCTTACCCGATGGCGGCGGGTCCAACGGTCATGGCCCACGGAGGCGAGATCCTGGCGGCCGATCCCGAGAGCGAGACGGTCGAGGGCCAGGCACGGAGCATGACGGTCATCCTCAAGTTCCCGTCAAAAGACGCCGCTCATGCCTGGTACACGTCAGAGGAGTACGTCAACATCAAGGGTCTGCGAACAGACAATACCGAGGGCATTGTCACGCTCTCGGACGAGTTCACGATGCCTGACTAGCCGGGAACCGGCTACTTCGGACATCGTCTCTCCCGGCTCCAGCGCCCTCTAACGATCTCCGTACCGTTCCGGGGCGCCGGAGCCTTTCGGCGTGTCAGGCGTGTCGCCCGAGAGGTGCGGCCGGAGTGTGGTTGGTGTGCTCCGGGAGCGCTTCGATCACCAGAACGTGCCGCAGATCCGGCTGTAACGGTGAGTAGCCGTAGAAGGTTTGCCCCTGCTCCGGCATATCGCCCCATACCCAGGCAGCGAACAGCACTGCGACACCGATGAGGAAGGTTACGTAGAGAACCGCGAGGCTCATCGTCATGGCGCACCATCCCTATAACCGGCCGCCATTATTCCCGTCGATACCTGTCTTCTGCGTCGTCGGCGGCCGGTATCTTCGAGGCATAGATCATCTCGCACGGGCGATGAGGGTCGCGTGAACTGGGCCATGTCGGTCATGAGCTTCGGGTGATATTTGTCTTACTGCGGAGACTTACAGGCGACGGCGCAAGAAAATCCTGGGCCGGGGTGGGCGCCGATACCTCGTTCGCTCTGTCGAAAACAGGTGACGGGGGATTACCGATGAGGCGCCCCGGGCCGTTAGACTTTGAAGTTCGGCGTGGAGGGGTGGCCGAGTGGTTTAAGGCGCCTGTCTTGAAAACAGGTTTACCGGCGACGGTAACGCAGGTTCGAATCCTGTCCCCTCCGCCAGATTTTCGCGTTGACGCCCGCCCGGCTCCGCGAGAGATTCCGGCCTTCGCCGCAGGAGAGACATGAAGACCTCTTTACGCGCGTACGACCACGCTTTGGACTATGAGCGTGTCGGCCAGTTCCTCGTCGAGACCTACCGTGAGTCCGGCAAGCACATCAACTGGTTGCAGGCTCGCTGGGAATACATGAACTTCCATCCCTTTGTGCGCGTTTTGGATCTTTCGAGAATCGGGCTCTGGGAGTCAGGCGGTCAGATCGTGGGAGCCGTCCACCCGGAGGACCCGGAGGGCGGCGTCTACTTCGAGTTGCACCCGGATTTCGGTGACCTGAGGGCGGAGATGCTGGAGTACGCGGAGGCCCACCTCGCGCTTGATAACGATGGCGTCAAACGGATGCGCGTCTTTATCAATGATCTCGATGAAGAGTTACAGGGCATCGCCGCCGATCGCGGGTATGCGATGGACGGTTCGGCCGAACCCATGACGCGATTCGATATCGCGGACGAGATCCCAGCGCATCCGATTCCAGATGGCTATCGCGTCTCCAACCTGACGCTGGACGGAGATGCCGTGAAAGAGAGCCGCCTGTTCTGGCGGGGCTTTAATCACGGCGATGAGCCGCCAGGAGATGGCCGGGAGGATCGGGAGTTCATGCGGTCAGCGCCGAACTTCGACACGGATTTGAACATAGTCGTGGTCGCGCCGGACGGCACGCTGGCGTCGTACTGCGGCACCTGGATGGACCCGGTCAATCACGTGGCGTACGTGGAGCCGGTCTGCACCGACCCGGACCACCGACGCCTGGGGCTGGCGAGCGCCGCCGTGCTTGCGGGTATCCGCCGTTGTGCCGAGCGCGGGGCTACCGTGGCGTTTGTGGGATCAGACCAGCCGGCGTATCTGTCGATGGGATTTGCACCCCATCACCGGACGTCTGCGTGGGCGCGTGAGTGGTCTTGAGGGGGAGCTGCTGAGGCGGCAGGTGGACATCGGAGAGTGTTGTGCGATGATCCGCGTGATATCCGTTCTCGCAAGATATAGACGGGCCAGAGTGCAAGCCAGGAGATCCTGGATCAAGTCCAGGATGACAACTGGTAGTTGATGCGCTCTCGGCGATTGCGAATGCCGGGCGGAGTGAGCGCCGCCCTTCCCCCGTTCAGCTTCCCAGTTTCAGCGTCGCCGTTCCCGTCGGGAAGCTCGAGAAGCCGGGATCGAGGATGTACGTGTGGTGGGACACGGCGTTTTCCGGCACGGTTCCCACGAGGGTCTTCAGCCCGAACGGTTCCGGTGAGTCATCGGGTTCTGGTTCGATGGTCACGTAGATCGGGAAGCCCGATAGATCGACCGGGAACGTGAGCCCGGGGGGTGCGTTAAGAAGGTAGTCCTCGCCCGGCTCCGGGGGCCCGTGGAAGAACAGATCCAGCGCGAGACCGTCCTTCTGGAACATTTTCCAGCCTTCCGGCCCCGTGAACAGCTCGGTGCCGTTTTCGCCCTGCACGACTACCGACACGTACTCGTCAAGCATCACGTCAAATATGTCTGTCGTGTTCATGTCAGCCGGACCGCTGTACGGAGCCGCGAAATCGATGTCCCACGGATCCCAGAACTTGCCGGAGGTGACGGGCTGGCCTTCGATATCGACAAATCCTTCATAGAGCCAGCCGTCCGGCAGCTCTGGAAGGTAGAGGCCGCGGGGGTCGGGTTCGAGCTGATCCACGGCGCGCCTGAACCAGATACCGGCGGTCTCATTCGTGCGCAGATGTCCATCGGTCGGCGTGGCGAGAATGTAGAAGCCGTTGGCGCTCTGGAACGTGTTTCCGATAGCCCCGGGATCACCGACGACCAGCGAAGCGACGCCGTCGGAAACGTCTCCTGCCAGGATGCGTGTATCTGATGGCTCGCCATCTGTGTCTCCGGCGGGTTCGATCGACACCATCACGGAGGTCACGTCTTCGATGGCTGAATCGATCTCAAACGCCCCGCCATTAATCGTCTTGCCGTCCGGCGTCACTAACTCGCCCTCGGCGGAGGCGTTGAACTTGCCCATGGAAACCTCGTCGCCATCAACTACCACCCATGCTTCATAGTAGAAGCCACCGGCAAGCGGTTCAATCCCCGACAGATCAAGCACGATGCTCTCACCATCTCCACCCGAGCACGCGGCGAGCGCGATGGCGAAGAATGCCACGAAGATAACCAGAGGGTTCTTATGCCCGGTTGTCACGTTCAAACGTCTCTCTAACGGGGTCGAAAAGCTGAGTGGTTCGGTCAGGGCAGCCGGGGTGCGGACGGGGTGAATCTTACAGCGAAACGGTTTGTCCGGAGTCCGCTCCCGTACGAAAGATCACGGAGTTGGAGTGGGAATCGATCTCGAAACGCCCGGACCGGCAAACCTTCACGTCACGCCATTTCGTGACATCAGGGATCGGTGTGTTGCGATTTCAGTCACCTGTGTTAACGGTCTACGGCAGTTTCAGTATGTTATTGTGTCAGGTAGGCATGTAGAAAGCTCGTCCCATGGTTAACCGGCAATGCTCGGATCCGTGAAGACCAGTCCGAGATGCCCCGAACGAGACCATGGAGATGGATTAAGTGTTCCAGGATCGAAACATAGGTTGTGTTGAGTGCGGACAAGAGTTCGTGTTTAGCGCAGATGACCAGCAGTACCACTCAGAACGTGGCTACTCCGACCCCAAGCGTTGCCCGTCCTGTCGGGCGGCACGCCGGGCACAGGGTGGCGGCGGTGGCGGCGGCTATGGCGGCGGCGGCGGTGGCGGATTCCGGTCCGACCGGCCGATGTTCACCACCACGTGCGCACAGTGCGGACAGGAGGCCCAGGTGCCTTTCCAGCCGCGCGGTGACCGCCCGGTGTACTGCAACTCTTGCTTCTCGCAGCAGCGGCAGTCCCGCAGCTGGTAGGCGTTAGCGCCCGATAGCTCTAGTTAACGAAACCGCCCCGATGACTTCGGTCATCGGGGCGGTTTTCTGTTTGGCCCGGGTCCGGCTGGGCGGGTCCGGCCGGACGGCTATATTGGAAATCCCGGGTTTTGAGTCGGCGGGCGTTAGGCAATCACCGTGAAGGAGACAGGCAGGACCATGGACTCCCGAGCAATCAATAGCGCCGCATCCGCACTGGCAAAGGGGCGGCTTGAGCCGGTCAAACTTGATCGCCTTCCAGAAGCGATCCGTCCTTCGGACGAGGTCGACGCCTATCTACTTCAGGCGGCCGTGCGGGAGCGGCTTTCCGCCGGAGGGTACGGAGATCCTGTCGGACGGAAGATCGGCTGCACGACGGCTGTGATGCAGGAGTTCCTCCAGATCCCGAATCCCTGCGCAGGGTTCGTGTACGGCCCGACGGTTCGCGAGCGCGACGGCGAGTTCGACTTCTCGTCCTTTCATCACGTGGGAGTCGAGTGCGAGGTCGTTGTCCGGTTGGGACACGGGCTCCCGGCCTCCGGCGCGCCGTATGACCGGACCAGTGTGGCCCCTGCCGTCGAGGCGGTTATGGCCGGGATCGAGGTCGTGGATGACCGCTGGGCCGATTACCGGTCGATGGACGTGGCGACGCTGATAGCGGATGACTTTTTCGGGGCGGGCTGCGTGCTTGGTGATCCGGTCGCCGCCTGGCGGGAACTGGATCTCGAATCGCTACGCGGCTCGATGTCTATCAACGGCGTGGAGGTCGGTCAGGGCATCGGTGGCGACATCATGGGGCACCCGTTTGAGGCGCTGGCGTGGCTGGCGGACACCGCCGTCCAACATGACACCCCGCTTCAGGCTGGCGAGTTCATCTTCCTCGGCAGCATCGTCGAGACGAAATGGCTCGAAAGGGGCGACATCGTGGAGATCGATATCGAGGGCCTGGGAAGGGCCAGGGCGCGGTTCACCTGAACGGGACCGGAACAGGTCGCGACGCCGATACGCCTGATACCGCAAGTGGACACCCGACACACGGGTGACTACGATATTCGTCGCCTACCGGCCGCCGAAGACAACGCAGTCGAGCCGGCGAAGGCCGAGGTCAGGTTGCCGCACCACGAGGAATCGATAGTTATCGACGCGCCTGTCGAAACGGTGTTCGCCGCCATGACGGACATCGAGCGCTGGCGCGACTGGTGGCCGCAGATACAGAACGTGAGGCTTCCTGACGGTTGGACGGTGAACGGCGGGATGAGTTGCCGTGTTATGGGGATGAACCTCGATGGCTCGGTAACCTTCTACGATCCGGATCGGGAACTGGGATTTGAGACGAACATGCCCGTCGGCGGACGCGTGTTGCAGCGTTTCACGTTCCGGCCCGAAAACGGCGGTACACGACTAACGGCGGAGCTGGACGCATCCGGTGTGGCGGGCATGATGTTCACCCGGAAACGGCTTCTCAAGGAAATGGACCGGCTCAAGGCGAATGTGGAGGACGCCGAGGCTGAGTGATCGGCCCGGAGGTTGTACCTCTCCGCTTCTCAGATCAGCGAGAATGAGCGGCATTAAGAGCGGAGCCCAACTATGAACATTCATGAATACCAGGCGAGAGAGATCCTGGACTCATACGGGGTCCCGGTTCCGCGCGCGGGCGTCGCGTCCACGCCCGAGGAAGCGCGGCAACTCGCCATCGATCTCGGCGGCCGCGTTGTCGTCAAGGCGCAGGTGCATGCCGGAGGTCGCGGGAAGGCGGGCGGGGTCAAACTCGTCGAGTTTCCCGATGAAGCTGCGGAAGCCGCCGCCGGGATGCTGGGGGCGAACCTGGTCACGCATCAGACGAAGACCGGGGGCGTTCCGGTACGCAAGGTGCTGGTGGCAGAGCTGACCGACATCGCAGACGAGCTGTACGTGGCGATCACGATGGACGCCGACGCACGGGCGCCAATGGTGATGGCAAGTTCCGAGGGCGGAGTGGAGATCGAAGAGGTCGCCGCAAACACGCCCGAGAAGATAGTCAGGGTTGCGGCGGACCCGCTCATCGGCCTGTCCCCGTATCACGCCCGCGATATCGCCATGAAGATCGGTATCCCGACCGATCTTGTACGGCCGGCGACGGCTCTGATCACGAATCTCGCACGCGTATTCCAGGAGAAGGACGCCTCGCTGGTGGAGATCAATCCACTGGTCGTCACGACGGATGGGCGGGTCATGGCGCTCGACGCCAAGATCGCTTTTGAGGACGACGCGTTGTTCCGTCACAGTGACGTGCAGGCGCTCGAGGACCCCGAGCAGAACGATGAGCTGGAACAGAAGGCGCACGACGCCGGACTGGCGTACGTGAAGCTGGATGGCGGCCGGGTGGGCTGCATGGTGAACGGCGCCGGGCTGGCGATGGCGACAATGGACATCACCAAGACCGCAGGGGCTGCGCCGGCAAACTTCCTTGATGTTGGCGGCGGCGCTGCCGAGGACAAGATCGCCGAGGCGTTCGAGATCATCGTCTCGGATAACGATGTGGAAGCGATCCTGGTGAATCTTTTCGGCGGAATTCTTCGATGCGATGTGGCCGCCCGCGGGATTGTGGCGGGGGCGCAAAACTCGGGCACGCAGTTGCCGCTCGTGGTCGCCATGCGCGGCACCAATGCCGAAGAAGGGCTGAAGATACTGGCCGCCGCCGGCCTGAACGTCACGACCGTTGGCGATCTCGGAGAGGCCGCCATCGCGCTTACAAAGGTGCTTGCCGGCGAGGGCAGAGTTTAAATGGCCGTGCTTGTAGACGAGAACACACGCCTGCTGGTGCAGGGCCTTGGCCGGGACGGATCGTTCCAGGCGAGCCGCTGCCGGGCGTACGGGACGAACATGGTGGCCGGCGTGCACCCGCGCCGCGGTGGCACGAAGTTTGAGGATGAGGTTCCGATTTTTGAGACGGTCGCGGAGGCCGTTGAAGCGACCGGAGCGAACGCCGGACTGATCTTTGTGCCGGCCTCCGGCGCAGCGGACGCCATAATCGAGCAGGCTGATGCGGGCCTCCCGCTCGTGGTCTGCATCAGCGAGGGCGTGCCGGTGCAAGACATGGTTACGACGCTGGCTTACCTGGAGGGCAAATCCTCGCGGCTGCTCGGCCCCAACTGCCCGGGCCTGATCAGCCCTTCGGCGCACGTGAAGATAGGCATCATCCCCGGTAACATCCTGAGCGAGGGACGGGTGGGCGTGGTGTCGCGCAGCGGCACGCTGACCTACGAGGCCGTGGTGCAGTTGACGGAGCTGGGCATCGGCCAATCGACATGCGTCGGCATCGGCGGCGACCCCTTGCATGGCACGACCTTTGTGGACGTGCTTGAGATGTTTGAGAACGACGATGAGACGGACGCGATCGTGATGATCGGTGAGATCGGCGGGACGAAGGAACAACAGGCCGCCGAGTACATCAAGAAACACGTCACGAAGCCGGTGGTCGGGGCGATCGTCGGCCAGACAGCGCCTCCCGGAAAGCGCATGGGACACGCAGGGGCGATCATCACGGGAAAGGCGGCGCTGGCGTCCGAGAAGATCCGGGTGCTCAACGAGGCCGGTGTGCATGTGGCGGAGTCGCCGGCGGTTATCGGGGCGAAGATGGCGGAGGTACTCGGGCGATAAGGGGTTGCCTGTGTTCGCAGCAGCAGCGTCCTGAGGCTTTCACCCGTGTCCTGAGGCTCTCGAAGCTTGTACTGAGCCTGTCGAATGTGGACCGGGTTCCTTGAGCCTCAGTGAGCCAGTGCGACGAGCACCCTGTCGTGCGGTCCATCTCTCGCCATCTTGTAATCCGTTTGTCATCCCACGGTCAGCCCGGTGTCACGAACCCCGGTGCGCCGGTCGGCATATTGAAGGCCTGCGATGTCGCGCGTGAAGCGTCACATCCCCTAACATGCCGCAAGTCGAAATTCTGTACCCGGGGTTGATGGATGGCCGAGGAGTACATAGGCCGGTACCAGATCATCGAGACGATCGCGTCCGGCAGCCAGGGCGCGGTCCACCGCGCGTTTGATCCCCAGCTCAACCGCATCGTCGCTCTGAAGGTTCTCCTCCCCGCGCTCATAAGCCAGACGCAACACCTGGAGCGTTTCCGGCGTGAGGCCACCCTCATGTCGGCTATCGACCACCCCAACGTCGTCAAGATCCTTGACGTCGGATCGGACGGCGACACCCACTACCTGGCGATGGAGTTGCTGCCCGAGAGCCTGTCCCGGATTATTGAGACCTCTCGCCAGCTCCCGATCGAGAACGCGGTCCGGTTTGCCATCCAGGTGGCTGACGGCCTCGCAGCCGTCCACGATGCCGGGATCATCCACCGCGATATCAAACCTCAGAACATCCTGATCGATGCCGAAGGCGTGGCGAAGGTCACGGACTTCGGCATAGCTCGCGGCGACATGCTCGGGACGCTGACAGCGACCGGCGTGATGATGGGAACGCCCTACTACATGTCGCCGGAACAGGCGGCAGGCGGCGGGGTTGACGCACGGTCCGACATCTACGCGCTAGGTGGTGTCCTCTACCAGATGCTCGCCGGCGAGGTGGTCTTCAACGCCACCACGCCGCTGGCGATCCTGCGATTACACATCGACGAGCCGCCAAGGCCGGTGGAGTCGTTGCGGGCTGATGTGCCCGCGGCGGTCAGCGGAATCGTCATGCGGGCGCTGGCGAAGAGGTCGGAGGAGCGGTTCGAGAGCGCGGACGATATGGCAGAGGCGTTGCGGGCCGCTATGCCGGGCGTTGCGGAGTCGGCGCCGGTGGTACGGACGCCGAGAGACGTGCCGACAACCCAACACTCTTCACACCAGCAAGATACGAGGCAACCCGCCGAGGAATCCCCACCACATCCCCCCGAGCCACTGGAAAGCACTCCGGTCCCAGAGATAGGTTCTGACCGGGTCCGGGCCTCACAGCGGCGCGCACTGCCACTTGGATGGATTGCGATGGCCTTAGCGATTGTGACAATCCCGGTGATGGCTCTCATGAGTTTCGAGCTAATCAGTTCCACTGGCGGTTCTAGCACCTCGCCGTCATTGGCCCCTACCCCGTTCCCGGTAGAAGCGACGCCGACAACCAACCAACTCCGCGAACCGGTCGCAACCACTGTCCCGTCCGAACAGGCAATCCCCACGTCTTTACCGGTGCCCGCCTCTGTGCCGACTCCCCCATCACCGCCACCGACGCCCACTCCTGTTCCCATTTTCGTACAGCCGTCCGCGCCCTTACATAACCTGGGTAGTGTGCCGACCGGAGTGATTGTCAGTGTCGCCGGAGTGTCGCCATTGTCCTCCGGGCCGTCCATCGGAGACGGGGGCATCGCAACGGCGGCCAAGCTTTCGAGCCCATTCGGTGTCACGGTCGGCTCGGACGGAACTGTCTACATCGCCGACTCCAGAAACAATCGTGTTCGGCGCGTTGATCCTTTGACGGGCGTGATCCTCACTGTGGCGGGCACTGGTACCAATGGGTACAGCGGGGATGGCGGCTCTGCAGTGGCAGCGATGCTCAATTTTTCGGGCGATGTCGCGATAGATAACGATGGAAATCTGTACATCGCTGACTCTGGCAACAGTCGAATTCGTCACCTCGATGCCACGTCTGGGATCATCAGCACTATCGCCGGGAATGGCACACCAGGTTTCAGCGGCGACGGCGGGCCGGCGTTCGAAGCGCAACTCAACGGTCCGGGCGCCCTGACGCTGGACACTGAAGGACATCTGTATTTCGCAGACAGCTCTAACCATCGAATTCGCCGCGTAGACGCTCGCACAAGAGTAATCACCACTGTCGCGGGTTCGGGAGGTTCCGAAGACGGCGGTGATGACGGTGATGACGGTCTGGCTACTGAGGCGCAGATTCCATATCCGGATAGTGTGTCTGTGGACACTGGTGGCAACCTGTACGTCGTCACCTCACGGCAAGATCGAGTACGCCGAGTCGATGCCGCCACCGGGATCATCACCACCATCGCGGGTACAGGCGAATCACGTTACAGCGGGGATGGCGGGCCCGCGATTGAGGCACCACTCATGGGGGCGCGAGGCGTGTTGGTGGATGCCGAAGGAAACCTGTACATCGCGGACGCCTGGAACTATCGAGTGCGGCGTGTTGACGCCGGCACAGGGATCATTATCACCATCGCTGGTAACGGAATACGCGGTTACGACGGCGATGGCGGTCTGGCCACAGAGGCGCAACTTGACTTCCCAACGGGAATGTCGCTGGACACCGAAGGCAACCTCTACATCGCTGACACATACAACGACCGAATACGACGAGTTGATGCCGCCACCGGGATCATCACCACAATTGCTGGCACGGACGACGTAGTGAATAACACCGGAGATGGGGGGTTAGCTACGGCGACGAAGCTTACCTATCCCGTTGGTATTTCCGTTAGCCCTGCCGGAGACCTGTACATAAGTAATTTAGAGGATCCACGTGTGCTCCGTGTTGACGCAAACACCGGGGTAATCAGTTCAGTTGTCGGCAACGGTGATTCAGGTTATGGCGGCGATGGCGGCCCTGCGAACCAGGCGCAACTTGACAACCCCATTGGCGTTTCTGTCGGCAACGACGGCAACTTGTTCATAGCAGACACAGGAAATCATCGGGTACGCCATGTACACGGCGAAACCGGGGTAGTCACAACTGTCGCCGGGACTGGCGAGCCAGGTTATCGCGGTGATGGCGGCCCGGCCACATAGGCGCAAATCGATTCTCCAGTTGGTGTGGATGTGGACTCTCACGGGAACCTGTACGTTTCCGGCTCAAATGTTGTGCGGCGCGTGGATGCGATCACCAGAGTAATCACCACCGTTGTAGGCACGGGTGAATCGGGTTATGACGGCGATGGCCGCCTTGCTATTGAGGCGCAGCTGTCCGCTCCTGTCGGCGTGGCAATTGATTCAGAAGGGAACTTATACGTAGCAGACTCGTTCAGTAATCGAATTCGGCGAGTGGACGCGACCACCGGGATAATATCCACAGTCGCGGGTACCGGCGATACCGGTGGGGGCGGCGATGGAGGTCTGGCCACAGAAGCGCAAATCTATACCCCAAACGACGTAGTTGTGGACGCCGAGGGACACATTTTTGTCGCCGCTTTTAGCGACAATCGAGTACGGCGGGTAGATGCGGTGACAGGGGTTATCTCTACTGTCGCGGGCACGCGTGAATGGGGTTATGACGGTGATGGAGGCCCGGCAGGCGAGGCAATAATCAGGGGCCCGACCAGCCTGTCTTTGGACGCAGAGGGAAACTTGTACATCGCCGACAGAGGTAACGGCCTGATCCGTGTCGTTGTGGGTGCGGCGAGTCCCGGCTGATGGTTCCCATTGGATCACTGGGGCGGTGCGCTTTTCGCGAAAGTACATCCTGACCCGAAACCCGCCTGGCGACCCGTACACCCATCGGATGGGCAGGTTCCCGGCCCTCTCGCGCGCTTGGGAGAGGGGGCAAATTCTGACTGGCGGTATGTGGGTCTCAGCGCGTGTCTTCTCACGATCATGATCGCCACGACGGCAAGTCATCCTGAGTCGGGGTGAAGAGCCTGTCTTGAGCTTGACTCAGGATCTCGCCGGTTGCTGGACGCGAGTGGGTCCGGCGTGCATCCCGTTTTCCGGGGACGAGATCCACTTCGAGAGCCTCAGCACAAGCTTCGTCGCAAGCTCCTCAGATTGACCTGGGGTGGGATTGAGTTGTACGCGACGAAACAGCGTGACGCGTGGTGAGGACATTTAACCTCCCTCACCCTTCCGGCCAGCGGAAGGGCAGGCCCCAACCCTCTCCCACCGGGAGAGGGGCAACGTTTGGCCGTGTACGGGCCGGGAAAGGGGGCGCAGACACGCCCCGTTTTCGTCGGATCCTAATCCCCACCTCCTGCCGGCGCGCCCAACGGTTCCGGAGCCTCTTCAGATGGCGACGGCGCCCGTTCCACTCCCTCAACCCTGACGTCTGGCAGCCAGTTCAGGAACCCGGGCAGGTACCAGTTCCTGTCGCCCAGGAGTTTCATCGTTGACGGCACGAGTACTGATCGGACGATCGTGGCGTCGATCAAGATCGCAACTGCCAGTCCGAAACCGAACTGTGAGGTCGTGATCAGCTCGCCGGCCGCAAAGCCGCCGAATACGGCGACCATGATGAGCGCAGCGCCGGTGATCAGGCCCGCCGTTGAGCGAACGCCGAACGCGACAGCGCTGGCGTTGTCGCCCGTCTCGTCGTACTTCTCACGAATCCGGCTGATCAGGAACACCTGGTAGTCCATCGAGAGACCGAACAGGATGGTGAACAGCATCAACGGGAGCCAGGGTTGGATTATCGGCGTTTGCTGCAGACCGAAGATCTCGTTCAGGAAACCTTCCTGGAACACCAGGACCAGGATCCCGTAGGCCGCGCCCACGGAAAGCAGGTTCATGATGATCGCCTTGATCGGCACGACTATCGACCGGAATACGACCGTCAGCAGGAGGAAGCTGAGCCCGAGTACAAGGGCGATCACCCACGGCTGGTATGACGACGTGGTGTCGAGCAGGTCTATCTCTTCCGAAGTTAGACCGCCCACGAACGCCTGTGACGGCGTGCCTCTGAATGCATTGGGCGCGTATTCGTCCCGGAGCATCCTTACCCCGTCTACCGACTCCGCGCTTTGAGCGCCGCCGGTCAACGGGAAGGTGATCAAGCCAAAAGTACCTGACGCGTTGACCTCAAGTTCGGAAGGTGGGCCGAATGCGCTGTCGGTCGCCACCGCTGCCTTGAGGTCCGATATCGCCTGCTGGGTGGTCGCTTCATTAATGTCGCCAACGATTACGACTTCGGCGGGTGCTCCAATAATGAATCCGAACTCGGACTTCAGCACCTCAAAGCCCTGCTTGGACTGGAATTCATCAGGCAGGTCTTCGACGCCGGAGGAACCGAGGTTGATGTTAAAGAACGGAATGGTTGCGGCGACCATGAAGGCGGCAGTTACGATGAGCGCCACCCAGGGCCGACGCATGACTCCACGCGTGATCCAGGCCCAGAATCCACCGCCACCGTGTTCACTTCCGTCGTCCAGTTCACGTGGCCTGATGAACGGGACTTTAAAGCGGTTCACCCTGTCGCCCATGATGCTGAGCGTCGCCGGAAGCAAAGTCTGGGTGGCCAGCACAGCGACGAAGACTACAGTGATGGCGCCAATTCCGAGGCTGACGAACACGCTCTGCGGAATCACAAGCAAACCGATGAGCGCGAACACGACGGTCAGGCCACTGAAGAACACGGCCCGACCGGCGGTGGAGCCGGCCATCGCGATCGCGTCGATCTTCTCGAGTCCTCGTTGCCGCTCTTCACGGAAACGAGAAACAATAAACAGGGCGTAATCGATACCGACGGCAAGCCCGATCATGATGATGATGTTCTGAACAAACGCGTTCAGTTCAAATACCGTGCTTACAATCGAAACCGTACCGATGGCTATCACAATCGATCCAACCGCGAGCACGATCGGTATGAACATCGCCGCTAACACCCCGAGGACGATCGCCAGAATGACCATAGCGAGCGGGATGGCGAACATCTCACCGCGCTCAAGGTCTGACTGGTTGCCTTCAAGGAAGTCGACCGAGAATGTCGCCTCTCCAAAGATGAACACCTCATACCCGGCGGGGAAAGGTGTCTCCTCAAGTACGTCGTGGACATCCCCGATGTTGTCGCCCGCGGCCTTGAAGTCGTCCGCCATCAGCACCGGGATTACCGTGGTGCGCCGGTCTGGAGATACCTGGGCATCGGCGTCCGTGTCGTAGAAACTGACGGCGCTCGTCACGATTTCTGGACCGAGACCGGCGATCTCCTCGGTCAGTGACTCGACCGTAGACCGGAACTCGGCGTCATCGACCGTCGCACTTATGGAGCGGACGATCACAACTTACGTAATCTGCTCTGGACCGCGGAACTCTTCCAGCGTTTCCAGTGCTCGCTTGGATTCCGGATCGCCCAGGAACTTGAACTCGGTTGATGTGCCATCCGCCAGCAGCGTTCCCGCCGCCGCCATTGCTCCAATGAGAATCAGGAGCCAGACGAACAGCACGCGTTTGGGCTTGCGAGCGCTTGCGCGCGCCAGGTTCTCGGTCGATAGATTGCTGAGCATACGAGCGTACCCCCCGTGAACTCGTCAAGAACGCCGCCCGCGTCGAGAGCGACGGATTACCGTCAACGGTCGCTGTAATTAGGCACATGATCGTGGCGGACCGGTCAATGTCAAGCGTCAATGTCGTAACAAATGGCGCCCCTCGTTATTGAGGGATGTCTGACTCAGGTCTTCACTCAGGCGGCCGCCGAGGTCGATTCGGCGTCCAGAAGTTCCATGTTGAACTCAACCGGCAGGACGGCCCGGGCGCACATCATGCAACGGTATGCGCTCTCTTTGCCGTCATATCTGGCCGTCCCGCCGCAGCGAGTACATGCACTTATCAGCAACTCGGGCGCCTCCCTGCTTGTCATATCCATCTCCAATTCTGTCTCGAGCGTCTTCGCTGACAAATCCGATGCCGCCCGGGTTCTGGCGATGCAGAATTCGTTGTCCCGTGTCGCTATGGCTCCCTTACAGGGAAGTATCCGGGGGATTTCTGCGCGTTCCCCACGTGTCCCTGGAACGGATGTCGCTGTATGATTGTGAATTGTGGCGCGATCTGCGCCGCTCGGCCGGGGTCCAGTCCTCCATATGTCTGGCGATGGATTCGCCAACGGAGTTGCCGGGCACGTAACGTCGCTCCGGAATTGATCAGACCGGGGCACGACACACCAAGTCACGCCCGAAGGTATCGGTCCGCTCGCCAGTTCAATCGACAATTCCCGCGGTTCGTCCGCGGCCTGACGCAAGCGCGTACCCGGCATCACCGGGGCGCCCGGGAAACACCTGGAACACTTAGACAGATGCTCTACGCCAATAAATTAGCCATGTCCTACGGGACGCAAGAGTTGTTCTCCAACGTGACCTTCGTCATTGGAGAAAACGAGCGCGTTGGCATCGTCGGGCCGAACGGGGCGGGTAAGTCGACACTTCTCCGCCTCATCTCCGGACAGGAACTTCCCGAGGCTGGAGCGGTTGGACACCGCGGCGGAGACGCCGGATTCCTGAAGCAGGAAGCGGACCTCACGCCAGAATTCACGCTCGTAGACGAGTTGTGGAAGGCGTTCCCGGAAGCGCTCGATATCCGGCATCGGCTCGACGATGTTGGCGGGATGCTTGAGACGGGCGAGGGCGACGTCATGGAGCTCATCGACGAGCAAACGACGTTGTACGAACGTTACGAAGTGCTTGACGGGTATCGGATCGAGGCGCGCATCGGCAAGGTGCTGGACGGCCTCGGATTTGAGCGGCCGGACTGGGACAAGCATTGTGTCGAATTCTCCGGCGGCTGGCAGATGCGTATCGCTCTGGCGAAGATCCTCGTGTCCGTCCCCGAACATGCCCTGCTGGACGAGCCGACCAACCACCTGGACACAGCGGCCCGTGACTGGCTTGCGACATATCTGAAGGAATACCCGGGTGTTGTCGTAATCGTCACCCACGACGGCGAGTTCATGGACAAGGTCGTCACCAGGGTGATGGAACTCGATCGCGGCGAGATCATTAGCTACTCGGGCAACTTCAGCGCCTACCTCGCGGAGAAAAAGGCGCGCGCCGAGGCGCGCGAGCGCGCCCGCTTGCGCCAGCAGCGCGAGATCGCACGGCAACGCCGTTTCATCGAGCGGTTCCGGTCGAAGGCGACCAAGGCAGCGCAGGTCCGGAGTCGCGAGGCTGCGCTGGAAAAGATGGAGATCATCGAGCAGGTTCGAAAGGCTCCAGAAGTGCGGTTCGCACTCCAGGCCAATGGCCGCACGGAGCGAGAAGTTCTCAAGATGCGGGGCGTCGCGAAGGCGTTCGGCGATGAGCCGGTGCTGCTGGACGTGAACCTGGATATCGAACGCGGACACAAGGTGTGCCTTGTGGGCGAGAACGGCGGCGGCAAGAGCACGCTGCTGCGCATAGCGGTCGGTTCGCTGGATGCCGACGGCGGGGAGATCGAATGGGCGGAACGCGCCCGGCCCGGTTATTACGACCAGCACCAGGACGAGGCGCTGGACCCGAACCGGACGGTGATCGAAGAGGTTCGCGACGGCTCTAACGGGGCCCCGGACGTGCGGCTTCGATCGATCCTCGGCCAGTTTCTGTTCAGCGGGGACGATGTATTCAAGCCCGTGAAGGTCTTGTCTGGCGGAGAGCGTTCACGGGTTGCGCTGGCGAAGTTCCTGATCCAGCCGACGAACGTCCTCCTGCTTGACGAGCCGACCAACCACCTCGACCGCGCCACGCGTGTCCGGTTGATCGAGGCGCTCGCCAGCTACGACGGGACCATCATCTGCGCCAGCCACGACCCGGGTATCGTTGACGGCATCGCCACGCACGTGTACGAGGTCAAGGACGGCGAGGCGACCGAAATCCTCTCGATGCGCAAGATCGATCCGATCGGCGACGAAGGCCCGAAGACGGCCCGCCAACGACGTGAGGCGAAAGAGGCCCGAGAGGCCGCCAACACTCGTTAGGCGGAGCGGCGGCCGGGACGGTGAGTCGATTGCTAACGGGCTCGAACCTGTGCCGCGTCGCCTGTACGTACTCCAGGATGCTCCCGTAGATCACCAGAAGCTGGTTTCCGGCTCGTGTTTTCGCCTGCACGTGCCACCCGAAAAACGAAACGGGAACGGGTGCGCAGCCCGGACCACCCCCGCCTGCGGTACCATGCCGCCGCCGATGCCAAATCCCGTGGACCTCGATTTCCGTTCCGATGTGCCCGTGTTCGACGCCAACGTCGCGCTCGGAAGACGACACGATCGTCGCGTGCCCGCCGAAACACCCGGCGACCTGCTCGCCGAGATGGACCGCTTCGGCATAGATCGCGCCCTCGTCTACTGCCAGCACGCGGTCACATTCGACGCCGTCGAGGGCAACCGGATGCTGCTGGAGATGATCGCCGGTCACCGGGAACGATTGGTCCCGCAGTTCGTCTTCAACCCGGCTTATGACGACTTACCCGCGTTCGTGAAGAGCACGGAAGATGCGGGCGTCAGATCGGTCCGCATGGCGCCGACTCAACACAAGTACCCGCTGCGAAGCTGGGTCGCCGGGGACTTCATCGCCTGGGCCGCCGGACTGGAGCGTCCCCGAGAACTCCCGCAGCAGCCGACGCCGATCTGGATATCGGCCTTCGATGTCGATCCGTCACAACTGGCGGACATGCTTGAGACCGTCCCCGCGCTCACGGTCGTCCTCTGCGAGCCGCACTACACGCATATCCCGTGGATCATCCCGCTTCTTCGGTCTCGGTCGAACCTGCGCGTCGAGATATCACGCGCCGTGATCGGCGATGCCATTCCCCGGCTGATCGAGGCGGCGGGCCATTCCCGGGTCCTGCACGGCTCATGGTGGCCGGAAGGCTCGTTAGCCGCTCAGCTATACGCCCTCCATCGTTGTGGGCTGGATCAGGAACAGCTAATGGCAATCTGCGCCCGCAATCTAGACCACCTCCTTGGAGCCCCCTCTCCCGGCGGGAGAGGGCAGGGAGCCCGCCCTTCCGGGGAAGGGTGAGGGAGAACCCTCAATGAGGGCATCGATTTTGGCCACCTCAACGACACCGAGCCACCATGACTGACGCCAACCCGGTAATAGACCTCCACGCCCACGCCGGAAGATGGGGCAGTGTCGCCGTGGACGACGACCCCGATCGCTACGTCGAGATCATGGACGAGGCGGGGATCGATCAGACCTGCATCAACTGCATCTTCCACGGCGATGCTTCGACCGGAAACGACGCCGTCGCACGTTTCATCGACCGCCACCCGGAGCGATTTATCGGCGTGGCGTTCGTGAACCCGCACTACCCGGAAGAGGCGATACCTGAGCTGGAGCGGGCGTACGACTCGCTGGGTTTCAGGATGCTCAAGGTCTACCCGCCGTATGCGTTGATCCCGCTGACCGACCCCGCATGGGAGCCGATATTCGAGTGGTGCGATGCACGGTCCGCCGTGGTGATGAGCCACTCGGACCTGGGAATGGCCGGTAATCACCTGCATCGCCCCCGGCTGTTTGCCGAGCTGGCGAAGCGATACACCAACGCCAACTGGGTGCTCGGCCACGCCGGCAATGCCGAAGCCGGCCGCGTCGAGGCGGTCTGGGCCGCAAAGCAGGCTCCCAACATCTACCTCGAGACCGCCACTTCATGGGGCGGAAACGGGGCGATAGAGTTCCTGGTGGGTGGAGCGGGACAGGACCGCGTGCTCTTCGGCACGGACATGCCCCTCATGGACGCCCGCTACCAGGTAGGCCGGATCGCGACGTCCGGCATCTCGGATGAAGCGAAGCACGCAGTCCTGGGCGGCAACGCGGCGCGCCTGCTGGGCCTGTAGGCGCCTGTTGCGATAACGCCCAGGGGCGGGCCGTGGCCCACCCGCGGGCGGATCGCTATCCGCCCCTGCGATGTTTTGGTCCCCGGTTCGACCCGACCGCACGACGCGACCCACCTCCAACCTCCTCCCTCCCAGGGAGGAGGCTCACTCGTTGCCCCCTCCTGATGCAGGAGGGGGTCTGGGAGTGGTTATTCGTGGCTGTTGACACAAATCAGCGTGTCGGACGGAAGCTGAGGTTTTGACCTCCCTCACCCTTCCGGCCGAGCGGAAGGACGGGCTCCCAGCCCTCTCCCATCGGGAGAGGGGGTTATGTTGCCGCACATCGCGACCCACCCAGACCCTTCGAGTGCCTCAGGACAGGCTTCCTCCCTCCCGGGGAGGAGGTCATCTGACAACCGCCGCTGCTGGACTGTGGCCCCATCGCACCGCATCATGTGGCCCGATGAAATCACGCGATCAGATAGAAGCCGCCTACAAAGCCGTTACCCCCACCTCCCGGGCCCAGTGGGAGCGCAGCAAGTCGTCTATGCCCGGCGGTATGGTGAAGGGCGCCTACTGGTACCCGCCGTACCCCATCTACATGGAGTCCGGCGAAGGCTGCTACGTGTCGGACCTGGACGGTCGGCGGCTTGTCGATTTTGCCAACCACCACACCGCCATGATCCTGGGCCACTCTCACCCGAACGTCCTCGCGGAGACCACGCGCTGGATCACGGCGGGAATCGGGCTGAGCGCGCCGACCACACTCGAAGCCGAAGCCGCGGAGGCCCTCTGTGAGCGCGTCCCATCGGTGGAGCGCGTGAGGTTCACAAACTCCGGCACCGAGGCAACCCTGCACGCCGGCCGGCTCGCCCGTGCTGCGACCGGCCGGGTGAAGCTCGCCAAGTTCGAGGGCGCTTACCACGGTTCTCACGACTCGCTGGAGGTCAGCGTCGCGCCGTCGCTGGAAGACGCCGGAGACGCCTCGAACCCGGACGCCGTGCCCGAGTGGGACGGCATGTCACGCGCAACCGAAGACACGGTGATCCTGCCCTACAACGATCCCGAGACCTGCGCCCTGATTCTCCGGGAGCACAAAGACGAGATCGCCGCCGTGTTCTACGACGGCAAGCCGGGCACGCTGGAAATCCCGGACGAGTTCACCCGGTTCATCAGGGACATCACCTCCGAGCTGGGGATCCTGATGGTGATGGACGAGGTGATCTCGTTCCGCGTCGGCTACTCCGGCTACCAGGCGCTATGTGATGTGGAGCCTGATTTGACGACCTTCGGCAAGGTGATCGGCGGCGGCCTGCCCGTTGGGGCATTCGGGGGCCGCGCCGACCTGATGGACATGCTCGACAACACGCAGCCCGGCAACCGCATCTACCAGTCAGGAACTTACTCGGGGAACCCGCTGACGCTGGCTGCCGGGATCGCCAATATGCGTGCGCTAACGCCGGAGGTGTACGAGCACCTGGACGCGCTCGGCGAGCGGCTCGCCGACGGGTTGCGTCGCGCTTTCACAGACGCCGACATCCCGGCGCGCGTTGTGCAACGTGGCTCACTGCTCCACTCTTACTTCCTCGACCCCGACACCCCGGTTTCCGACTACCGGACGATGGCGAAACACGACGGCGCGCTGGCCCATGATCTGTTCCTGGCGACCACGCTTGAAGGCTTCTTCACCGGCAAGGGCGAGTTCGTCCTGTCCGCGCCGATGGATCACGGCCACATCGACGGACTTATCAGGGCCACGGAACGCGTCCTGGCGGCGTGATCGCGAACAGGTCATGAACAGGGAGGTATCCAATGCCGATGGACGAGTACAGCGCCGCAAACCTGGCGCAATGGGACGAGAGGGTTGACATCCACTACCGCTCGGATTTCTACGGGGTCGAGCGGTTCAAGGCCGGCGAGACAACACTGGAGCCGTTAGAACGGGAGGAGATGGGATCGGTTGAAGGCAAGTCGCTGCTTCACCTGCAGTGTCACTTCGGCATGGACACGCTCTCATGGGCACGGGAGGGAGCGGACGTAACCGGCCTCGACTTCTCTCCCCTCGCCATCGAGGCCGCCCGAAAGCTGAGCAATGAGTCGGGCGTGCCGGGCCGGTTCGTCGAGTCCGAGCTTTACGATGCGCCGGAAGCGCTGGACGCCAACTTCGATGTTGTTTACACCGGCCTGGGAGCGCTCTGCTGGCTCCCGGACATCCGCGGCTGGGTGCAGATCGTGGGCCACTTCCTCAAGCCGGGAGGTGTGTTCTACATCCTGGAAGGCCATCCGATTATGTGGGCGCTGGACGACGACACACCCGAAGAACCAATGCACATCAGATGGCCCTACTTCGAGACGGATCAGCCTCAGAACCCCGAAGGGTGGGATGATGACGAGACTTACTCGGGAACCGGCGAAAAGATGCAGAACACCCGCAGCTACAACTGGGGCCACGGCCTCGGCGAAATCGTCACGGCCTTGATCGATGTCGGCCTGAAAATAGAGTTTCTGCATGAACACAAGACCTGCGCATGGCGAGCTTATCCGTGGATGGTCAAAGGTGATGACGACTTGTGGCGCGTCCCCAATCACCCCGATCGGTTGCCGTTGATGTGGTCGTTGCGGGCGGTCAAGGAGGCCTGATGACCGCTGCCGGCGCAAACCCCCGCGACGCGATCAACGACCGCCACGGCTTCGCCATTTACGCTGTTTTTGCCCTCGCCGGGTCGGCACAGGTGGCGGCTATTTCAGAGCTTCGCAGGGCGATGTACTCCGGGGCCGAGAACCCGCCGGCCTACGTCAAAGCGCCGGCGCACGTCACCGTGAAACGCCTGTTTGCCGGAATCCCAAACGTGGAGGACATACAGGAGGCGATCCACGGCCTCGCCGAGTCCACGAAACCCTTTCGTATCGAGTTTGCTGGTGATCCGGAATCACGCGGCGCGGACGGTTCTTCTCTCGCGATCCCGATCAAGACCACTCCGGAACTGGTTGCGCTCAGTCACTCCCTGGAATCGGCGATCAGTCCCCTCGTGGAAACCGAATACGGAGGCACCGAATTCCGGCCGCACATGACCGTTTTCCAGGATGCGTCAACCGACGAAGCCGAAACAGGACTCCGGCTGGCGAGGGGGCTTCGGCTGGGGACCGGGTTCCACGTCGAGACCCTGGAGATGATGGCCCGTAGCGCACCCTTCAGGGGTGGTCGCTGGCAGTCGCTGGCCTCCTTCGAGTTAGACATCTGGAGCTGATACGCCACGGCCCCGGCACCCGGTGGTTCTGGAAAGGCGGGGATCCGATCAGGCGATGCCCAGTAAGGCCGGCAACTCCGACAAAGACGTTATGGTGTGATCCGCCGGATTGGTGCGCCCATCCGCGTCGCCTGACTGGTTCAGCCAGATGGAGATCGCTCCGGCGCGATTCGCCCCATCTACGTCGGTCACAAGCGAATCGCCCACGTGGGCCGAGCGTTCCAGGTCGTATCCGCCGATCGTTGCAGCGTGCTGAAAGACTCGCGGGTCGGGTTTTCGGTACGGCATCGCATCGGCGCACACGGCGAAAGAGAACTGGCTCGACAGTCCGATCTCTGCCGGATCGGTGTTTGAGTTGGTGATGACGCCGAGTTGAAACCGCTCCCCGAGAACGGCAAGCGCGGGGAGCGTCTCCGGGAATATCGGCGTACTGGCAACCCGCGTGGCGATGTACATGTCGAATAGTTCGTCCACCAGGCCGGGATCATCGAGTCCGGCCTGAGATGCTGACCGGCGGATCGCCTCACGGCGCGATGCGTCCAGCGTCGCGCCGAGCAACCGGGGATCGTCGTCAACGGCCGCGCGCGTGGCCTGCATCGCCTCCACCGACGGCACCCGGGCGCCGCCATCTGCCAGGGCGACGATCTCCGCACGGAGCCGGCGCAGCGCCGCAATCATCCCCGTCTCGAAGTCCCACAATGTGTCGTCGGCATCGAACGTGATGGTCGTGATCCCGTTCAGCGCCAAAGCCGGGCCAATCCGATCTCCGGCCGGGGCGAGTTCTCCGGGAATGAATTTTGCATAGCCCAATCTTAGCCAGTCTTCAAGTTGGCTTCACAACCTGAGACTAAGCTCGGTAGAGCACGGTCAACCAGATATGTCGATCGAGGTCGGCTGGATCGACGGTTCGGGAACCACAAGTGTTCGGATTCAAGAGTTTAACCGCGGTGGCTGCGATCGTAGCTGCGGTTGCGGGCGGGCTGGTTGCGTACGTGTACGAAGGAGACCCGGCCCCGGTGGTCACGGTGTCCGCGCCGGAGTCGACCGGTGAGGACGCCGGTTTCGTGGTCCCGGACGAGTTCCGCCAACGATTTGCGGAAGGGTTCCAGATCTCGCCCGAGGTCGAGGCGGCGCTACAGCAGCGTATTGAGCAGGGCCTGATTCCGGAGGGCGGCGGATTCTTCCCGGCCCCTGACGGCGGGTTCGGACGGATCGCCCCGGACAAGCCCGCCGGTGCTAACTAAGCCGCCTGGCGCAACGTGGAGTAGACGGCGTACCCGGAGATCTTGTTGTAGGCGTCCAACGCAGCGACCTTGTAGCACTCGGCCAGTGTCGGGTAGTTGAATACGTTGTTGACCAGGTAGTCCAGCTTGCCGTTCAGGGCGATCACGGTCTGGCCGATGTGGATCAGCTCAGAGGCCCCCTCGCCGATGATGTGGACGCCAAGAATCTCTCTTGTCTCGGTATGTACGAGCAGCTTGAGCCGTCCTGTGCTATCGCCGACGATCTGGCCCCGTGCCGTCTCCGAATAGCGCGCGAGCCCGATTTCGTAGGGTACGCGATCGCGCGTCAACTGCGGTTCAGTCTTCCCGACTATCGAAATTTCGGGGATGGTGTATATGCCGAAGGGCAAGGGATCCTGCACGCCATCGGTCGGCGCGCCGAGTGCGTTCCGGGCGGCAATTCGGCCCTGCTCCATCGAGGAGGACGCCAGCGCGGGGAAGCCGATAACGTCGCCCGCCGCGTAAACATACGGGACGGATGTCCTGTAACGGTCATCCACGGTCAGCCGTCCGCGATCGTCCGAACCCAGCCCGATATTCTCAAGGCCGAGCTGGTCGGTCGATCCTACTCGACCGATCGTGTAGAGAAGCGCATCGGCGCAGACTCGTTTGCGGCTCTCCGTTGTGGCCACTACCTCATCGCCCTCGATCGTCACGGAATCGACGCCTTCGCCGAGCTGGAACAGCACCCCGGTATCACGCATGTGATAGATCAGCGCCTCGACAATCTCACGGTCGACAAACGGAATCAGCTGCTCTTGTTTTTCGACGAGCGTCACCCGGACCCCCAGGGCGGCGAACATGCAGGCGTATTCCAGGCCGACAACGCCTGCCCCGATAACCGCCAGCCGCCGCGGGATCTCCCGAAGGTTAAGAATCTGGTCGGTGTCGAATATCCGTACGCCATCGATCGGCACTTGCTCGGAGTGCGCTGGCTTGCTCCCGGGGGCGAGGATCACGTTTTCGGCAACGATTTCAGACTTCTCATGACCGCGATCAATGACAAGCCTGTGATCGCCCGAGAACGACGCCCTGCCGAACATTACCTCGACGCCGTTGCGGGCCAACTGGGATTCCATCACGGCGACTTCGCGCCTGAGGATGTGGTCCAGCCGGTACGTCAAATCCTGGAGCAAGATGTCTTGCTTGACGGAGTAGCTGACGCCGTAGAGTTCGCGTTCCCGGAACCCGGTCAGATACAGCACAGCCTCGCGCAGCGCCTTGCTGGGGATGGTCCCGCCGTTGATGGCCGCCCCGCCGACCGTGGGGAGACGTTCGATCACGACCACGGACGCGCCCAGCTTTGCGGCCTGGATAGCGGCGCGCTGGCCCGCCGGACCGGCGCCTATTACAGCTACGTCGAATTGTTTCATTCCAACACACTACGTGTGGATTGATCTCTCAACACGGCGGGAAACGAAAGCCGCTACTGGCAGTCTGCCGATCAAGTCCGCCGGTGAGAGGGTCTGCGTGCTAGCCCAGCAGGCCGGCTTCCCGAAGCGCCAGTTCAAGTATGGCGCGGACCTCGTACGGCGCCGCCGGTTCCGGGGATCGCGGGCGCATCCCTTCCCATCCGAGGAGTTCGAGCGAAGCTTTCACCCCCGCGATTCCGTACTTGATAATCTCGCCGTCCAGCTTTGCTGCCGCCGCCTGTTTTTCGCGCGCGGGGTTGAACCTGCCCTGGTAGCCAAGCCGAACGATCTCCACGGCAAGATCAGGGGCGACGTTGCCGAGCCACATCATTGCGCCGTTCGCTCCGATCAACACCCCGGGCAGGAGTAGCGAGCCGTTACAGGTCCAGAACTTGCGATCTTCAGGGACACGTGGCCGGACCCATGACTCGAACCTGATGTCGTGGTCGGTCACGTATCCGTATACGTTGTCCATCTGGCAGATCGCGCCGATGACCTCCGGCGGGGCCGCAGGCTCGCGCGTGGGTGTCTGGTGGATAACGATGACGGGCGACGGGGAACGAAAGAGAACGTTCGTGAAGTACTCGATCACCGCCCCGGGCTCCAGGTCTCTGGGGATGCGCACCCGGATCAGGTCCGCGCCAAGCTCCGTGAACCGGGTGGCCTGCCGGACGGTGTCGGACGGGGACGGGTTGTCGATCCCGGCGATCACCAGCCGCTCATTTCCGGCCACCTCGGCGACGGTACGAACGATAGCCGCCTTCTCGTCCTCGCTGAGCGCGTTTTCCTCACCGTTAATGGTGCCGAGGACGAAACCGCCAAGCGGCGTGGGCATGAGTCGCTCGACGTTGCGAACGAGCATGCCGTGGTCCACCCGATCTCCGGTATCGAAGGGCGTCGGCATCGGCGCGACGACGATCGGATCCTTGTCCGGGATGGCCATACGTTCCCCCTTTCGCGCACCCTGAACCCGTCAGGGCATGAAGCGAAACAAGCAGCGATGCCCCAGACAATAACGTATCGGCCACTATCCGTGCATTACACGACGAAAAGGGGCGAAGGGGCGATGGTGGCGCAGAGCGGTGAGCGGAGAGTTGAACGGAACGGGACTGTTCCGGCTAACTCCAACCTGCGTAAAGCCGTGACTCCTCGAGATCCACCACTTCGTACTTGAGGCCGCTGGCTTTCGCCGCGTCCTCGCCTGCGGCGGTGACTATCCATGCGCCGCCGGACGCGATTGACACTCCGCCTTCCATGATGACTTCGCCCGCCACCAGGGACATCGTGGCCAGCCCGGAGTTCGGGTCGACGATGGTGATGTCGGCATCTGCGCCTTCCGAGAAGTGGCCCTTGTTGAGGAGGCCGAGCATCCGGGAGGGGTTGTAGCTGAGCTTTCGCACGGCGTTGAGCGGGCTGAGCGCGCCGAAGTTGACCAGCGCCATCGTTCTTTCGATGGCGACGTTTCGCGGGATCGCGCCGCCGTCTGTGCTGACGGCATCTACGCGGAACTCGGCGTCATCGGGCGACGAAGAATCGGCGGCTTCGTACTGGCCGGTGGCGAGCGTGAAGGCGGACGAGGCCGGGTTTACGGGGAAGCTGAGGCTGGCTGCGGTGCCGGCGCCCTCCCAGATATCGACCGCCTCCTGCCCGGTGACGAGGATGACCCGGCCGTCGCGCACGGTCTGCGCGTAGCCGTAACCGTCCAACAGCGCCTGCCGCATCCCGACCTCGGTCGTCGGGTATCCCCTCGCTGTGAGGCAGTTCTGCGGCACGTTGGCGACGACGTTTCCGTCTTCATCGCAAAGGCCGTTTGTGCCGTTCATCTGCGCCAGGTATGACTCGGTTACGACCTGCCCGCGAACGCTCTCAAGGATGTCGAACGCCTCCCTGCATTCCTGCTCGGCGGGGAGGATCATGCCGCGGCAGTAGGAGTTGACGTGCGCTACGTGGAGCCTTCCGTTTCCGAGAAGGTCCGGCACTTCACGCAGCCCCTCCAGGGTGCTGCTGCTGTCCTTGGTGGCAAGGTGGAAGGCGACCCAGGCCATCTGCTCGTTGGACGCCTCGATCACCCCGGCGGTCGATTCCGGGGTGAAGGGGTGGTAGCCGCCGATCATCTTGACGCCGACCGCGCCGCGTGACAGGGCGTCCGAGACGATGTCCCGCATCATCGCTATCGGCGGGTCGTCTTCGGGGATAGTCAGGTGCGGGATCAGGGCCATCACGCCCGCGACATTGATCCCCGCGCCGAGTCGCCGGATGCCGTCGGAGAGCGATTCGGGCGTGCCGAGAAGATCAAGGCAGGTTGTGGTGCCGGACTCGGCGAGCATGGCGAGTCCGAGAGCGCGATCCACGTTGCGCTCGTCGCCCGCGTCCGAGACGTGGGCGTGTGTGTCTATGTGGCCGGGCATAACCCATCGGCCCGCCGCATGTATCGTCCGGCCGCCGGATGAGGTTTCCAACCCCTCACCTATCGCATCGATACACCCGTGGTTGATGCCGAGGTCAACGACGGCGTCCGTGTTGTTGGCGGGGTCGAGAACGCGTCCGCCTCGTATTACGGCGTCGTAGGTCGGCATTGGCGATTTCCCCTGGGGTGAATGTTGTGACTTAGCCGGGTCTAAATGCTGTAAACCGTGCCCGGGGTTCTCGAAGCCTGTACTGAGCCTGTTGAATGTGAACAGGGCACGCGACTACGGTCAAATTGTGCATCAACATCGAGGCAGATCTACGATCCGCCTTCCCCTCACCCTGGCCCTCTCCCAGTGGGACCGGCGCCGCCAGCAGCAATAGAGGGTTCAGGGTGAGGGAGAAGGGTCTCTACCGGCACGTCTGGACGCGAAACGGCCCGGCCGCCGTTCCCGGATGCTCATCCGGGTCTGGCCTGCCGGGCCGCTCCGTGCCGGCTACCGGGCTAGACCGCGTAGACCGGCGCCGCCTCCCTTGCTTCCACTCGCTCTTTTGCCTCGTGACGGGCCGCCAGGGTGTAGACCACTGCTCCTGTCGTTGCGAATCCGAGGCCGACGACCATGAACACGCCACCGATCGCCTTCACCATCAGGCTGAGATCGAGACCCATTCGAGCCATGTTGAGGGAGTTGCGAAGCGTCAGGCCGTCAAGGAGAGACGCCCTCTCGTCGCTGCCGCGTTCCAGGGTCTGCCACGGCCCGTACTTCTCCAGCGTGTGGGACTTGATGATCAGCGCCTGCGCCGTCGCGCGCTCGCCGTTATCCACCGGGTACTCCACGTCATCGATCTTGACCGTAACGGCCTCGTCGGCCATCCGATCCTTGATCTCTGACTCGGCTGCAAAACCCTGCTGGATGAAGTAGGCGCCAATAATCACGACACCCGCTCCAAGCGCCAGCAAAGCAATGCCGGTCAACTTCCTCAGTGCGGTCATGACCTGTCTCCCATCTCCCGCCGATCCTGATCTGCGACCTCCGCAACAAGACCCGGTGGGTGTGTAGCTCTCGATAACCAGTCTCTCGCGCGAGTCGTGAGCATTTCATGAACAGATTACGTTAGACATGAACGTTGTGTGAAACAAGACACAATTAGGTTTTATTCACGATTTCTTCGCTGATTTGATGCTCTGAAACGCCGTCTCAGTGGACATATATCGACGTCCGAATCTCGCCACCAGTTGCGCCCGGGCCACCAGAGAGAGATCATGCCGCTGAAAGACACTTCAATGCTTTCTCTCCCGGTGTCGCACTGGTAAGACAAAAACGTCTAGAAGCGGTCCGCTGACCGCCTCTGCAACGAAATCGCCAAATCCACCACCGCTCGCAGGAAGCCACATGCGCATAGCCACCCTGGGCATCTCGCACGAGACCAACACCTTCTCCCTCATCCCGGCCGAGTACGACAAGTTTGAGGAGGTCGAACTTCTCCGCGGGGCGGAGATTCTGGATCGGCACGCCGAGTCCAACTACACCATCGCCGGGTACGTAGAGGCGTCCCGGGAGTTGGGATTCGAGCTCGTCCCGCTCATGTTCGCCCGTACCGGCCCGATAGGCACCATCACGAAGGACGCATACGACCGTCTCTCCGGCGAGATGCTCGGGATGTTGCGAGAGCAGGGACCGTGGGACGCGGTCTTGATCGCCAACCACGGCGCGGCCGTATCAGAAGAGTTCCCGGACATGGACGCAGAGTTCGCCCGCGCCATCCGGGAGATCGTCGGGCCTGACATACCGGTTGGGATCACCCTGGACATGCACTCCAACATCTCGAAGGAGCTGATCGAGCGAACAACGGTATGCGTCGTCTGGCGAACCAACCCCCACCTGGACACCCGGATTCGCGGCCGGAAAACGGCCGACCTGATACATCGCACCGTACTCGGCGAGGTCAAGCCGGTGCAGTGGATCGAGACGCCCCCTGTGCTCGTCAATATCGTCCGGCAGTTCACGGGCGAAGAGCCGATGAAAGGGCTTGTGGACAACGCGCTGGCCGCCAACGAGCGACCGGGGATCCTGGACACCAGCGTCGCCGAGGGCTATCCCTACGCCGATGTCGAAGAAATGGGCATGAGTTTCATCGCCATCGGCGATGACGATCTGGCGGCAGCAAGAAGCGCGTCCCGCTGGATGGCCGCCCGCGCGTGGGACCAGCGCGTTGAATTAAACGTGCCCGTCCCAAGTGTCGTCGAGGCGCTCACGATGGCCGAAGAGCGTTACGTCGGGCCGAAACCGGAAGGCGTGACGAACTTCGTGCCGGCCGACGGAAGCGCGCTCTCTGCGCCGGTCGCCGACAGCGACCACTCGCACCTCGGGCCGATCGTGTTGATGGACGTCGGCGACAACATCGGCGGCGGCTCCTCGGCTGATTCCACCTTCATCCTGGCCCAGGCAAAGCAGATGGGCGTGAGGGGGTTGTTATTGTCGCTCTACGACCCGGAGGCGGTTGAGGCGTGCGTGGCGGCGGGCATCGGCGCTGAAGTGACGTTTGAGGTCGGCGGTAAGACGGACAGCATGCACGGCGAGCCGGTGCTGGTGACGGGTGTGGTGCGGGCAGTTTCCGACGGCGATTTCGAGGAAACCCGGCCGATTCACGGCGGATATCGCTACTTCTCCGCGGGAACCTGCATCCGGCTGGACACCACCGACGACCACACCATCCTTCTAACGGGCCGCCGGAGCGGCAACACGAGTCGCGAGCAGATGTATCACATCGGCATCTGGCCCGAGAAATACCGGGTGATCGTGGCCAAGGGCGTCGTGTCGCCCCGCCCGGCCTACCAGCCGATCGCAGCGGAAGTAATCCTCGTCAACACGCCGGGGGTGACAACGGCAGACCTCGATACATTCACCTACGAACGACGCCGAATCCCGCTCTACCCCTTCGAAGAAGCCGAGTACAACGCAGGGTAAGGAGATTCCCCCTCTCCCGGTCCGGAGAGGATTCAGGTGAGGGGTGTGCCGATCAAGGATCGGCAAGACGCCAGCGCGTGACTATGCGATGCAAATGTGGTCGCAATTCCCCCCTTCGAGAGCCTCGGGGAGGGGGGCTTCGCCAACACCTATTCCGATGATTCCTCAGCCTCCCTGACCACCATCCCTGCGCGTATCGCCCCTTCAAGCTTCAAAGGCGCGAGCGACGACACAAAGTACTCGCGCCGTTTGCCTGACTCGTGTAACACCACGACCACGCCCGCGGACACCCCGGGCATGCTCCACGCCCGTCGTCCCAGCGACCCGCGACTGTAGCCCCAGCCGCCGTAGCGCCCCCAGCGATATCCATCTACCTCGATCGACTCGATCTGGTCGATAGCCACCCGATGCCGTACTACCCCGTAGGCAAACGTCAACTCGCCGTTTGCGACGCCGATCTGGAGCGTCAGGAGGTTGAAATAGGCGAACAGGAACGCAGCGCCGGAAACCAGGGCGGCGATCCACGCGGCTATTCCATCGCCGCGAACCGTTCCAGCACCGATCCTCACCCCGATGGTGGAGATGATCAACACCAGCGCCGCCAGCAATACCCAGCGCAGCCAGGCAGGCGCTTCCAGTGTCTCTTCGTATACCGCTGAGTTACCGTCCATCGGAACGCGCTAGTTCTCCGGCTGTCCACGGATTGCACATCGCAGATCAAGAAAACGGCTGCCGGTCTGACCGGATTCGAGCCCCTTCAAAGAGATCATCCGGCTCCACATTTCTTATCCGGTAACGATACCCGGGGTTCATGCCGTGTTGACGGCCCAATAGGCCCACCCTAGTATGAACGTACTGGAAATGTCGGCGGGCCTACCTCAAAAAACGGCCCGTCAACCCCAGGCAGGACGGTCGAGGAGGTACTCATGGACCTCGCCCTGACTGCCGTAATTACGGCTCTACTGGTCGGCGTTCTCGCAGGGATTCTGATTTACCTGCGAAGCGCACTCACATCCCGGCGGCAGGAAGCCGCCCGGGTAGCGGCTGAACAACAGATTCGCCGGGCTGACGCACGCAGCAAGGAAATACTGCTCGAAGCCAAAGAAGAAGGAATTCGGACCAGGACCGCAGCTGAAGCTGAAATACGAGCCGAACGGCAGGAAATACAAAGACACGAACGGCGCATTGAACAGCGCGAAGAGACACTGGAGAAACGATCCAGCGGACTCGACGAACAGAATAAAGGCCTGGAGCGTCTCCAGGCACAGCTTGAGACCGAACGCACGGACTTCGAAGAGGTTCGCAAGACTGAGACGGCACGGATAGAGGAGATCTCTCGGCGGGAAACGGAACGGCTGGAAGAGATCTCCGGACTGTCAGCAAGTGACGCGCGTCAGATGTTGATGAACCGCGCCGAGGAAGCGATCGAGTTCGATCTCGCACGGCGCTACCGCGACGCGGAAGTGGAAGCGCGGGAACGCTCGGAAGGTCTTGCCCGCAATATCCTCGCGGGAGCGATCCAGCGGCTGGCCTCCGATGTCGTATCGGATAGCTCCGTTTCCTCGGTCCCGCTTCCTAACGACGACATGAAGGGCCGTCTCATCGGCCGCGAAGGTCGAAACATCCGTGCAATCGAGGCCGCTACGGGCGTCGACTTGATAATCGACGAGACGCCGGAAGCGGTCACGATCTCGTGTTTCGATCCCATTCGGCGTGAAGTCGCACGGATTGCGCTTGGGGCCCTGATCCAGGACGGCCGGATACATCCGGCACGGGTAGAGGAACAGGTAACCAAGGCACGCCTCGAGGTCGATGACGTTGTCCAGAAGGCGGGCGAAGAGGCGCTCTTCGAGGCCAACGTCAAGGGGCTGCATCCCGAGCTCGTCAAAATCGCAGGCCGGCTCAAGTTCCGGTACAGCTACGGCGAAAACGTGCTCCGGCACTCCGTAGAGGTAGCTCTGCTCGCGGGGATGATGGCGGCGGAGATCGGCGCACACGTTGAGCGCGCCAGGGTCGCAGGATTCCTCCACGACATCGGCAAAGCCCTCACACACGAGGTCGAAGGCCCGCACGCCGAGATCGGCGCAGATCTGGTCTTGAAATACAACGTGCCGGACCAGATCGCAGACCCGATACGCCAGCACCACGACTCCGAGATGACGACCCCGGAAGCCTTCATAGTGGCCGCCGCAGACGCCATCAGCGCCGCGAGGCCGGGAGCGAGACGTGACACGCTGGAACGATACATACAGCGGATGCAGGAGCTTGAGGACGCCGCACGGGGCTTCGAAGGCGTGGAACGCTGCTTCGCCATCCAGGCCGGACGTGAAGTCCGGGTGATGGTGCAGCCGGATACGGTCGATGACGCCGCATGCGCAGTACTGGCCCGCGACATAACAAAGCGGATCGAAAGCACCCTGTCATACCCGGGCCAGATCAAGGTGGTCGTAATCCGGGAGTCCAGGTCCGTCGAGGTCGCTCGCTGACCGGGCGCCGGTGAAGTGAAGAAACAAACTCCGGGCCGTTCCGTTGGGGCGGCCCGGAGTCGCGTCTAAGCCCCTGCGTCATCGGGCTCACTTTCACGACCACTCCCGGGCGGTGATTCCCACTCCCAGGCACAGACCGCGAACCTGGAAGACACTATCTCCCGGACCACCTGTATCCTGTCCCTGCCGTCCGTCCTGATGCGCGTTCGGCTCGAAACATGGCAACTACGGACACGGACTCGGCGTTGAACTCATCTGACCATAACGATCCCGGGAAAGGTCCCCGAATCAACGGAGAGAACGGGAGCGGAAACGACAACACGGGCCTCACTCCGCCCCTTGTCGATCTGCACCTCCACACCACCGCGTCAGACGGACAACTCTCGCCGACCGAGTTGATAGACCGGGTCGCCGCCACATCCCTGAGGATCGTCGCCATAACGGACCACGACTCGACCGAGGGAGTCGCAGAAGCACAGGCGGCGGCGGAGCGTCACCCCGGGCTCACCGTCATCCCGGGAATAGAGCTCGGGACCGAAGACGGCGACTCGGAAGTCCACCTTGTCAGCCACTTCGTGGATACGAGCGCGCCCGGATTGCAGGACTACCTCACCTTCCTTCGCAACGGGCGTGTCGAGGCCGCGAAAGGGACCGTCAACAAACTCGCCGAGCTTGGCGTACACATCGAGTGGGAACGCGTGATGGAGATAGCGGGCGGCGCAGTCGGCAGGCCTCATATCGCAAGGGCGATGGCCGAGGCCGGCTACGTCCAGAACGCGCAGGACGCGTTCCAGCGCTACCTGGGCAACGACGGCGTCGCCCGGGTCAGGCGGCCGAAGCCATCCCCGGGCGACGGTGTCCGGTTCTTGCACTCGATCGGCGCCACCGCAACGCTGGCCCACCCCCAGACCGTAAAGGGCCTGCGAAACGTCCTGGGATTCCTGGTGGACGAGGGACTGGACGGCATAGAAGTATTCGCTCCAAAGTACGGGACCAGCGACCGCGAAAGGCGCCTGGAGGTCGCATCACGGAACGGCCTGATCGCCGTCGGGGGCAGCGACTATCACGCGTGGGGGGCGGCCGACGAGATCGTGCCGGGCGACCCGGATACGGTCGGACCACCGATCGACGCCGTGGAGAGGTTGCGCGCCGCCGCAGACAGGTGGAAGGCGTCACCTCCGGCCGGTGATTTCAATGTCTGCGGCGTTCCCGAGACACCGGGCGGAACCCAGGCAACTCCCGGCGCCGGCTGAGATGGAGATCCTCGGGGCGCCGCTGGCCGGAATACTGGCTCTGGGCATCGGCTCGTACCTGTTCGGGGCGATCCCCACCGCCTATCTCGCCGTCCGATTCAGACGCGGCGTTGACATACGCCAGCTTGGCAGCGGCAACGTGGGCGGGGCGAACGCCATCCAGGCGATAGGCAAGGGGCCCGGGCTGGCCGTGATGGCGTTCGACGTGTTCGTCAAAGGCGGAGCGCCGGTGCTCGTGGCCGATGGGCTGCTGGGCTACGGACACGGTGCAGAGGTGATCGCCGGGAGCACCGCGCTCATCGGCCACAACTGGTCGATATTCCTTCGATTCTCCGGCGGCAGGGGGCTGGGAACGGGCAGCGGCGTGATGTTCGCCATGGCGTGGCCGATCTGGTTCATTTTCGCCGGTACCGGGCTGCTCTACTGGCTCATAACCCGCAACTCGCCGCTCGGATGGGTGATAGCGCTGCTTCTCCAGCCCTTCATCGTGGCCGCATTCGGGCTGCCCGGGGAATACGTCGTATACGCCGCGATCTTCGCAGCCATGTCCGGGATCAAGCGGGTAGCATCTAATCCGGGTGAACGTTCCGTATTCCCGCGTAGTGGAGACATGAGCAGGCGCCGGCTCTACTGGAACCGGCTCATCTACGACCGTGACATTAAAGACCGGGAAGCCTGGCTGAGAGGAGACGCCGGCGGGTAGCGCGTTGAGCGACCTGCCGTTCCGATGGCCGAATCACAAGCAACTTACTGCCCGCGCGATCCGGGCACGGAGACCAAGCTGCGCTGCGGCCGCTGCGAAGAGCTGATCTGCCCCAACTGTCTCATCCAGACAGACGTCGGCTCGCGCTGCCCGGACTGCGCTCGGGTCCGAACGCCTCCCATGTTCCAGGCAAGCTCAGGAGAACTGGGTAAAGCGGTGGTGGCCGGGTTCGGCACGGCGTTAGGAGTCGCGATCCTGGCCTCGGCCGCGATGTTGATATTTCCGTTGCCCTTCGGGGGAGGGGCTGTCGCCGTAGGCGGGATCGGCTGGCTTGTCGGAGAAGTCGTCTACAGGGCCAGCGACTACAAGCAAAGTCAAACCCTGCAATGGGTGGGTGGACTGGCGACGTTCTCTGGATTCCTGATCGTATCGTTTGTCGACCCGTTAGGGGCAATCATCGGCCTCATCATCGGGACCTACTACGCCATCCAGCGCCTGAAACCCCCGCGCGGGATTTAACCGCGCGCCAGGCCGCACGTGCACGTGCAATTCTTCCAGGAGCGGGGGGAGCTCACGATTTCCTCCTCTCCAAGCGGGAGAGGATTGAGGTAAGGGAGAACTCCCAATCTGCAATCACGCCAGACCTGTACCCTGCCGCTCGTCCTGAAGTTCTCGAACGACGGACACCAACCACTCCCGCACCCCTCCTGAATCAGGAGGGGGCTGTTGTGAACCTCGTCTCCCAGCGGGAGAGGACTGGGAACCCGCCCTTTCGGGGAACGGTGAGGGAGGTTAAAGCTCTTCGCGAAATCATTATTTTTTGCTGAACGGCGTGCCGGTAGAGGTCCCTCGTCCTTCCGGAACCAGAAGGATCGGGATGGCCGAGGCCGAGGGATCTCGTCCGTGACGATTAGCCCTGCTCGAACTCCACCGGGTTCATGAGCATCACCTCGCCATGCGCGACCAGGGACGGCACCCGATCCTTGATCGCCTGCCAGTCGAGGCCTTCATGGAAGCGATTCTGGCTCGATTCCATGTCCCACTGGTTCTTGAACGATCGAATCCAGAAGAATCGCTCTTCCTCGAGGTCATGTGAGAGCCACTCGAGGGTGATACCCGCGGCCTGGTGGCCCGGGATCTCGTAGCGCTTGAACAGGTCTTCCCAGTCAGCCAGCATGCCCTTGTTGACCGTGTACATACGAAGCTGGGCTAGTCCGCGCCGATCCATATCGAGCAGCCCGTAATCGCCGTCCCAGTCATCGAAATGCCATATCGGCTGGAGCTGCACGATGTCCTGCTGGGCCGTCAGGTCAAGCACCCGTCCCTCGATCGCCCGCCAGTCTGGACTGGAGACGAACCGGGCGCGCCTTGCCGCCATGTCTTCATCGTCTGCAAACGACCGGATCTGGACGAAACGCTCGCGATCCACGTCCGTCCACGCGCCGGTGATTCGAACATCGAGCCGGCGAGCCAGCGGCGCAACTCGATCGCGGAACAGGTCGAGCCAGTTATCCATCTGGCCCTTGTTAATGGTCACGATCCGGAGTTCGGACAGCATCCTGTTCCCCCCTTGGATTTGGCCTTGCTTTCGGTCCCAGGCGATTCGCTCTGAAGGCCCTGTGCCTATACCGGGCTGATTACGGTGACGTCTCGGTGAGCCAGGTGGCCGCGCACGTGGTCCACTCCGGCGAGCCATTTCTCGGAGCCGTAAAACGCCGCTTCCTTCCGCTCCAGGTCCGCCTGGTCCTCGAAAGACCGGACCCAGATGAAGCGTTCGTTCTCTTCATCGACCCATGTACCGTCGACTTGAATTCCATGTTCGGCCATAAGCGGCTTCAGGCCATCGAATGCCTTGAGCCATGAGTCCATCTGGCCGCGATTTATCGTGTAGATACGGAGCTGTGATATCAAAATGCTGGTCCCCCGGGTTGATTGAGTCTGACCGAAGCGATAGAGCAGCCAGCGGTCGCGCATATTGTCCGCAGCATATTGGCCGTCAACGGCATCGTCCAGCGCGCCGGTGCAAATAAGGTCAGGCGCGCGGCGGAACCGATTGAACGATCGTGATCTCCCGGTGAGCCTCGTGCACCCGAATCCGGTCCATCAGTTCCAGCCACTGCGGGTCGCTGTAAAACGCGGCATCCTTGCGCTCCATATCCGCCTCATCCTCGTAAGTCCGGAACCAGATAAAGCGCTCCCGGGGGAGATCTGTCCACATCCCGTCCACGCCCATCCCGTGTTTGCGGATCAAGGGCATCGCCTCGCCGAGAAAGATCTCCAACCATGCGTCCATCTGACCGCGGTCGATCGTGTAAACGCGCATCTGGGCGATCATCGTGAGGCTCCTTTCGCGACATGGTTCATTCGCCCGGGGAGTACAGCGGACTCGGCCTCACAGGAAGGGCCAATCTCGAATCGGGCGCGGATAACGGTCCCCTGGAGGATCGGTCATCCAGATAACCGCACGGCCGGGCTAGCGGCCTTCCAGCATGCTCATTACTGCGCGACGACCCTTGCCGGACGAGATCTTCTTCATCATCTTCTGCATCTGGCGGAACTGCCCGAGCAGCTGGTTCACGTCCGAGGCAGTGGTGCCGGAGCCGTCTGCGATCCGTTTGCGGCGTGATCCGTTGATGAGCTTCGGATTGGCCCGCTCGGAAGGCGTCATCGAATGGATCATCGCCTCCACGCGAGTGATTCGGCTCTCGTCCATGTTCTTCGGGTTCATCCTGCCCTTGAGCGATCCCATGCCCGGGATCATGCCCAGGATATCCGCCATTCCGCCCATCTTCTTGAACGCCTGTAATTGCTGAAGCATGTCGTTCAGATCAAACTGCTGCGAGCGCAGCTTCTGCTCAAGTTCAGCGGCCTGGTCCGTATCGAACTGCTCCTCGGCCTTTTCGATGAGGGTTTGCACATCGCCCATGCCCAGGATTCGGGAAGCCATCCGGTCCGGGTGATACTGCTCGAGGCCGTTCGGACGCTCGCTCACGCCGATGTACTTGATCGGCACACCCGTGACGGACCGCATGGACAGCGCTGCGCCGCCCCTGGCATCGCCGTCCATCTTGGTCATGATGATGCCGGTCAGCCCGATACGATCCTGGAACTCGGTCCCGGAGCGCACCGCATCCTGCCCGGTCATGGCGTCCACGACCAGCAGGCTCTCGACCGGGTTCACAGCGTCCCGGATCTCTTCCAACTCCTGCATCAACTCATCGTCGATGGCGATCCGGCCGCTGGTGTCGAGGATCAGGTAATGGGTGTTGTTGCGCCCCGCATCTTTGACGGCGTTCTTCGCAACCTGGAGCGGTGTCGATTTCTGAGGGTCTTCCCGGTACACATGGACCCCGAGATCGTTGCCGAGAGTCACCAGCTGGTCGATTGCGGCAGGCCGCCGCAGGTCGCAGGCGGCGATCGCGACCGATTCGTCCTGCTCACTCAACAGCCGCGCCAGCTTTGCCGCGGAGGTCGTCTTGCCGACGCCCTGGAGGCCGATGAGCATGATGACGGTCGGCGGAGTTTCGCCCCGTCCAAGCCCGACAGCCTCGCCGCCCAGTATCTTTACCAGCTCCTCGTTGACGATCCGTATGACCGTCTGCCCGGGCGTCAGGGATGCGAAAAGATTCTCGTCAGATGCACGTTCTTTGACGGCGCGGACAAAGGTGCGGGCCACCTTGAAATCCACATCCGCTTCGAGAAGCGCAAGGCGTACCTCGCGCAAAGCCTCGTCGATGTCCTTCTCGGACAGCCTTCCCTTGCCGGTCATCCGTGCGAAAGCGCCGTTGAGTTTGTCTGATAGTGACTCGAACAAGTTCAGATATACCCTGTGTGCTGAAAATAAGGTGGCGTCAACGAGACGATTCGCAGACCATGCCTTGTGACGTTGTGTAACAAGTGTAGCAATGAGGGCGCGGATGTCCGCTCGTCCGGCGGTACTGCCCTCGGCAGAACGCGCGTAAACGGTCAACCGCACCCCCGGGGATTCCAATGAAATTTGACACCATCATCCGGGGCGGCACGGTCGTGGATGGCGATCTAACGCCCGGATTCCGGGCCGATGTCGGGATCGCTAGCGGGCAGATTACCGCCATTGCGGACCTATCAGACGCAGTGCCTGACACCGCCACCGTGATCGACGCCGCCGGACATGTCGTATGTCCCGGTTTCATAGACATCCATACGCATTCCGATGTCACCCTGGTCGATCATCCCGGCGGTGAGAGCAAGGCGTACCAGGGCGTTACTACAGAAGTAACCGGCAACTGCGGGTTCTCTCCGTTTCCTGCCCCGGAAACGAATTCCGACCGGCCGCGCAAGGGGCTGGGATCCGGTTTACGGTCCAGCAAAGACTGGAACTGGCGCGATCTGGCCGGGTACTCGGAGGTCGTCAATTCACAGGGCGTCTCCATCAACATAGCGCCACTGGCAGGGCACTCCGCGCTGCGGATAGCGGCGGGCGCGGTGGACGACGCGCCCCCGACGGCCGACCAACTGGCACACATGCGTCGCTCCGTTAAAACGGCGATGGAACAGGGCGCGTTCGGCATGTCCACCGGCCTGACACTCCCCCCGTCCAGCTATGCCGACACCGACGAGATCGTCTCGCTTGCGTCCGTAATGTCGTCCTATGATCACGCCTTCTACGCAACTCACGCCCGGGTGTGGGCTGGCATGCACATCAAGGCCATCCAGGAGGCCGTGGACATCGGGCGGCGTGCCAGCGTCCCCGTCCAGTTCTCGCACATCGCCATCATCGACTCACGGGAGTACGGTCACGGCGATCAGCTAGTCGCGGTGATCGACGAGGCACGCGCGCTAGGTGAGGATGTCACGTGCGACATGTACCCGTACACGGCATCCTCGTCCGGGTTTAGCCAGTTGCTGCCCGGCTGGGTTCAGGAAGGCGGGGTCGCCGCGATGCTTGAGCGGCTCCGGGACCCCACCACCCGAAAGAAGGCCCACGAAGACACATCGAAAGGATGGTTTGGAGGACTCCCGTGGTCTTTCGAGCCACACGTCGTTGCCACGGTGGCGGGCGAAAAGAACAGCGGCCTGGTCGGAAAGACGCTTGCGGAGATCGCAGAGATGCGGGGCGTAGACGGGATCGAGGCGATGCTGATGCTGATTGATGAAGAAGACAACGAAATCTCGGAGATCATGCACAACCGCGTGGAGGGCGACATACGTTTCTTCATGGCCTACGAGAACGCTATGATCGGATCCGACGGCAACGCAATCGACCACGCAGGGACCTGGGAGTCATCCCAGCCGCATCCACGTTTTTACGGCACTTTCCCGCGGGTACTCGGCCGCTACGTGCGCGACGAACCGCTGATCTCGCTCGAAACCGCGGTGAACAAAATGACCGGCATGCCGGCGAAACGACTCGGCCTCTCCGACAGGGGCGTCCTGCACGAAGGAGCGATAGCGGACATCGTCGTCTTCGATCCCGCCTCGGTGAGCGACGTTGCGACGTTCGAGGACCCGCACCGCTACCCGGACGGGATGCCGCACGTCTTCGTGAGCGGAGAGCCGGTTATCAGGGACGGAAAACACACTGGAGCGAGGCCCGGCGCTGTTCTCCAGCGCGGTGCGTGACCCCCCGGCCTCTACTTGCCCAGATCGCCCAACGAGTTCGGCACGACAACTCCGCCGGTCACCACCATCTGCATCGCCTCGGGGGATGACATATCCAGGATGGTGATGTCACTCATGGGAACCACGAGCAGAAACCCGGAACTGGGCACGGGCGTGGTCGGGATGTACACGATGCCGTATTCACGATTCGCGTCGTTCGTGAACTCTCTCGTGAGGAAGCCGACAGCCAGGCTGCCCTCCGTCGGGAATGGCACGCTGACCACGGTATCGAAGCTCGACTCCTGCCCACCCGAGACGGACAACGCGACCTGTTTGGCCGTCACGTATACCCGGCCGATAAACGGAAACTTGACGATTCCTCGCTCCACCGTTCGGCCGACGACCTCGGCAAACCGGTGGCTGAGCAGACCTACCAGGAAGACGACCGCGAGGAGTATGGCGAGGCCGATGCCGGGGATGTCAGGGCCGATCAATCGATCGGTGACGGGCGCGAAAATCGAATCCGCCGTACCCGCGACGAACTGGATTATCAGCACCGTTACGGTCAGCGGCAACAGCACGATCAGGCCGCGACCGAAAATTCTTCCCATAAATCCTTCGGATCCTTGATTCCGGATGATCGACAATAGCCGATTGCGGACCGGTTCGGTACTTATCTACCGGGTAGAGACGCGCCCAACGGGTGAAATTCACATGAATGCCGGCGGTTTTGGCAGGGCAACTCGTCGGCGTGACGGATACGGACTGCGGGTTCATGCATGCTCCAGTCCGTTGCCAACTGCGATCACAACGCTCGTCATGCCGCCGCTCAACCCAGACAAAGTCCGCAGCGCGGACAAGAGGACTCACGCAACATCCCAATCTGGACAAAACCCGCGCCGCGGGTATGCTTTGCCGCATCTCGCCGGGGCCCGCCCGACGTCACTTCGATCGGAGACACCAGATGACTACCAACGGCACCGGCAACATCGATATGTCCGGCTTCAAAGGCGTATTCCCGGCCAACCCCACGCCAGTCAACGCCGACGGCACAATCTATGAAGAAGGACTTCGCGCGATCCTTGAGGACAACATGTCCCACGGCGTCCAGGGATTCTGGATCGCGGGCAGCACCGGTGAAGGTCCGATCCTATCCGAGCAACAGCGCGACACCGTCGCACGCGTCGCGGGCGAGACCACAAAGGGCAAGGCCCTCGCCATCATGCACGTCGGCGCAATCAGCACCGAGAGCGCAGTCAAAGGCGCGAAGGCGGCGGCTGAGTCCGGCTGCGCAGCGGTCTGCTGCGTCCCCCCGTTCTTCTTCCGGCCCAACCAGCGAGCGATCATCGACCACTACAAGGCAGTCGCCGACGCCGCCGACGGCCTCCCGCTCTTCGCCTACAACCTTCCGCAGCTCACACAGGTCGAGTTCGTCCCGGATCTGATGGACGCGGTGATGAAAGAAGTTTCGAGCCTCAAGGGCTTGAAGCACTCCGCAGCAAACTTCGCCCTGATCCGAGACTGGGCTGACCGGGGCCTGGCCTGCTTCTCCGGCTCCGGCCGTCTCCCGCTCCCTGCTCTCACAATGGGCGCGATCGGCACGGTCGATGCCCCGCTCTCGCTGACGCCCTGGCTCTACACGGAGCTGTACTCGGCGTACCAGGCTGGCGACATGGCACGAGCCCAGGAACTCCAGGACGAGGTCCAGAAAGTCGTCGACATCGTCACGATGTACGGCGCGGCCGCACACGTCTGCAAGGCAGTCCTCTCAGAGCGACTCGGCACGGACATGGGCGAGTCGATCCGGCCGAACAACTACCTGGCGGCGGACGAAAAAGACGTCGTCATCGCAGCCGCCCGGAAGGCCGGCATCCTGGAGGCTCCGGTAGCAGCAGCCGTCTAAGGCGACCGCGATCGAAGGAATCAGTCAACCGAAAAACAAGCGCCCCGGTCTTGAGATCAGGACCGGGGCGCTTTCGCGCCCGCTCGCAACTCAGTGGTGGCGGTCTGGCATCCACCCACACCCATCACTCATCAACACAGGCAATAGCAACGTCATTGCAGTCCGCCCTGAAACGAGAAGCGGGTATTCGCCGTGGCGCTCCAATCCCGCCGCCGGATACATGTATCATCCGGGCCATCATGAACAGCGAGCGGATGCAGCGGAGGATCAACGATCTTCTCGACCAGGCGGAAGAGGCTGTCGCCGCGCGCGACTGGAACGGGGTACGGGAACTGTCTGAGGCCGTTCTCGCCGTAGACGGAAACAACGCGGATGCGAGCGGATTCCTGGAGATGGCCCAACGCGCCACCGCAGTAAGAGACGGCTCAAGCTCTGAATCTACTATCGGAGAGGGCCGGGGCGAGGAAGAAGCCTCATCCGCATCCGCCGTTGTAGGGGCGTATGGCAATGCGCCCACGACCGGCCCTTCGAGAACCTCAGGACACGGTTCGGTCCCAACCCCAACTTCCTTTGCCAACGCCCGCTACACCGTCTCCAGCTTCCTCGGCGAGGGCGGCAAGAAGCGCGTCTACCAGGCCCACGACACCCTGCTGGACCGCGAGGTCGCCTTCGCCCTCATCAAGACGGAAGGCTTTGACCAGACCTCGAAGGAGCGCATCTCCCGGGAGGCCCAGGCCATGGGACGCCTGGGTGTGCATCCCAACATCGTCGCCGTGCTGGATCTGGGACAGGAAGACGATGGCACGCCTTACATGGTCACGGAGCTAATGGTTGGCGGTGACGTGGAGGCGCTGCTTGAGGCCGTGGATCTCGGAGGGCAGGCACAGGGGCCTGCCCCTACGGACGGGCCGATTCGGGATGACGTTGTTGGGGCGGTCCCCCGTGGCCGCCCGGCCGGTGGTCTTTCCCTGGAACGCACCATCGAGATAGGAAAGGCCGTCTGCGAGGGATTGGAGTTCGCTCACGCACGCGGCATCGTTCATCGGGACCTGAAACCCGGAAACGTCTGGTTGACGGAAGACGGAACTGCCAAGATCGGAGACTTCGGGCTTGCGGTGATGACCGACCGATCACGCCTTACCCGCGAGGGGATGATGGTGGGTACGGTGTCGTACATGCCCCCCCGAGCAGGCCACCGGCGGCGAGATCACCCCGAGGGCCGACCTATACTCGCTCGGGGCCATGCTCTACGAGATGGTGACCGGCAGGCCGCCGTTCCTTGGCGACGATGAGATCGCCATCATCGGCCAGCATATCAACACGCCGCCGGTAGCCCCGACATGGCACAACGGCAGGTGCCCGAGACCCCTCGAGGCGCTGATCATGCGCCTGCTCGCGAAGGACCCGTCCGAGAGGCCGGAGAGCGCAGCGGACGTATTCAACGCCTTTGACGCCATCGACCTGACAGCCAGGGGTGAAACGGTCGAGCGCGAAGGCACGTCCCTCGACTCACTTGCCGGAGGCGTTTTCGTCGGCCGACAGGCGGAAATGGACCTGTTGAAGGCCGCACTTGAGGACGTGCTCGGGGCAGTGGCCGGCTCGTCACCTTGATGGGCGAACCCGGGATCGGCAAGACCCGAACCTGCGAGGAGTTAGCCACCTACGCCGGGCTTAGAGGCGCGCAGGTCCTCTGGGGACGATGCTACGAGACAGGAGGCCAGCCGCCGTACTGGCCGTGGGTGCAGGCGATTCGTAGCTATGTACGGGAGATCGATCCAGCCGAACTGCGCCGCCAAATGGGGTCGAGCGCCTCGGTGGTCGCGGAGATAGTGACCGACGTGAAAGACCGGTTACCTGACCTTCAACCGCCTCAGCAGTTAGACGATCAAGACAGTGCTCGATTTCGGTTATTTGACTCCATCACCAGCTTCCTGAGGTCCGCTTCCCTGGCTCAGCCGTTGGTCATTGTGCTCGACGATCTCCACTGGTCTGACCGGGCGTCGCTCGCATTCCTGGAGTTCATGGCACGAGAGTTTGGTCGATCACGTGTCCTGCTCATCTGTACCTATCGCGACATGGAACTGAACCGCCGGCATCCCTTGACGGCGACGCTGGGCGACCTTGCCCGGGAACGGCTCTATGAGCGGGTTTTGCTGCGCGGCCTGGCTGAACCCGATATCGCCCGGTTCATCGAGATCGCGGCCGGGTTCAGTACGCCCCGCGAACTCGCCGCCACCGTGCACCGGCACACGGAAGGAAATCCGCTCTTTGTGACCGAGGTGGTGCGGGATCTCGTCCAGTCGGGCGAGTTGACGCCGGAGAAGGTTGTCGGCCGCGAGGCCTGGAGTGTCCGGATACCAGAGGGGGTCCGAGAAGTGGTTGGGCGGCGGCTGGACCGGCTGTCCGAGCGCTGCAACGAGACACTCACGCTGGCCGCCGTGATTGGACGCGAATTTTCGCTGGACGCGCTCAAATCTCTATCCGAGGACGCCACGGAGTTACAGCTTCTTGACGCCGTGGAAGAAGCGCTGTCCGCACGCGTCATCGAAGAGTTACCCGCGATGATAGGACACTACCAGTTCACGCACGCCCTCATCCAGGAGACTCTCACAGGAGAACAATCCGCGGCTCGGCAGGTACGGTTCCACGCGCGCATCGCCGAAGCGCTGGAGGCGATGTACGGGGAAGAGGCGGATGAGCACGCGGCGGAACTCGTACCGCATTTCGCCGATGCGGAACCGGTCCTCGGTACCCGGAAGATGATCCACTACTCTGTCATCGCGGGCGAGCGGGCCATGGACGCATTCGCGCCGGGCGACGCGCTTACCCATTTCGACAGAGCTGAAGCCGCGATCGATGTCCCCGACGACGAACCGCTCATGGGCCGTATCTGGTTCGGCGGGGCCATGGCGGCGGTGACCGTGTTTGCTACGGACCGCCTCCAGGTGGCATGGGGCAACCTGGTCAGGGCGTTCGAATGGTACCTGGCGCACGATGACATAGAAGCAGCCATCGCCACCGCCCAGATTCCGACCATGTTTGAAGCCATATCACAAGACGCGGCAGAGTTCCACGAACGTGCACTTCAGTTCGCGCCGTCAGATTCGGCGGCCGCCGGGTGGATCAACGCATGCCTAGCCGCGGCGCTGAATGGCAGGGGGGATATCAGAGGTTCGCGGATTGCCGCCGAGCGCGCAGAAGCCATCGCCCGGACAATCAGCGATGAACGGATGGAGTCGTACCTTCTGTACTGTCGTTCCAACAGCGCGCTGTCTTCCGGCGATGCGAAATCCGCGATAGCGGCGACCTCTACCGGCCTGACCCTTGCGCGCCGTAATGGTTACGTGCTCTCGGAAATACGGCTCCTCTATTTTGGTTGCTGCGCTCAACTGGCCACTGGTAATCTCCAGGCCGCGCGCAAAATGGCTGACGAACTCCAGGAGGCCGCCGACCGGGTCAAAGACGGCACCTACTCAAATAGTGCGATGTCCGCCCGGTGTGCAATGGCCTGGCTCGCGGGGGATCGTGAATCCGTCATGGAGCTTGCAGAAGAGTGGGACCGCAGGGGGATGGAGGGAGTCAGCCAGCGCGGCTGGCTGGTACATGCGGCGGTTCACGAATTTGGAGGCACGATCGATTTTGAGTCGCTGCTGGAGCGGACGAGAGGATTCGTGGACCGGCTGGGCAACCTTTCCTATGACGTTCGAGCGCTGGCGTTCCTCGGAGGGGCGGTGGCATCGCTCGAGTCCGTGGAGTTGTTTGACGCCATTGAAACGGCAGCCCGCAAGATGCTCGCGTCCATACAGGACGCTGATCGCGTCTGGACACGCTCTGTGGTCGATACGTGCCTCGCACTCGTGGCCGTGTATCGCTCGGACGCCACCCTCGCCAGAGCTCAGTACGACCGGGTTAAACCCGGTGCCGGGAAGTTTGATCCCTGGGTGCTGTTGTCGTATGACCGCGTGCTGGGCGGCCTGGCGGCGACGGCCGGGGATATCAAGACGGCGGAGACGCACTTCGACGATGCGCTGGCGTTCGCAGACGAGTCTGGATGTATCCGCGAAGCGGTGTGGGCACGGATTGAATACGCCGAAATGCTGCTGGATCGCGACGAGCCCGGCGATACGGAGAAAGCGACCAGGCTGCAGGACGAGGCGCTGGCCATCACTCAGGAACTCGGTATGCGGCCGCTCACCGAGCGCATCCTGGCGCGGCGCGAGATCCTGGGGGCGTAGGCACGTCGCCGCGCAGCACACGCCAGACAGGCGGGCCGTCTGGGTCGTGATCCCGGTCCGGGCTGCCGGTACCCTTGCAGCCCATGACTAACCCCGATTTTGGCCGGGCCGCAAAAGACTACGCACGCCATCGCGGCGGCTTTCCGCCGGAGTTCTTCGATTCTCTCGATGAGATAGCCATCGACGTAGAAGGCGCGCGAATCGTCGATCTCGGCACCGGCGCCGGTACCCTTGCCCGCGGCTTCGCCAGGCGCGGCGCTGAGGTGATTGCCATCGACATCTCGGAAGACCTGATGCGTGAGGCGCGGCGGTTGGACCGGGAGTCTGGCGTGGGGGTTGAGTACGTCACGGCGCCGGCCGAAGAAACGGGACTTCCCGCCGGCGAGTTCGACATCGTCGCCGCCGGCCAGTGCTGGTGGTGGTTCGACCCCGGCGCCGCTCTTGCTGAGGCCACTCGACTGCTCAAACCGGGCGGCGCGCTGCTACTCGCATCCTGGGACTGGATTCCGCAGCCGGGCAACGTCGTGGATCTGACAGAACGGCTGATCGAGTCACACAACCCGGACTGGCTGAAGGGCGGCGGCAACGGCCTCCACCCGGAGTTCATAGTCGATCTCCAGGGCGGTGGTTTCGAGGCCGTGACTCAGCTCACCTTCCCGCTGGACGACACTTATACGCATGAATCGTGGCGAGGTCGGGTAAGAGCATCTGCAGGTGTCGCCGCGTCGCTGTCTCAAGACCGGGTTGATGTCTTCGATCAAGAGCTGGCGGCTCTGCTGGCGGAGAGGTTTCCGGGCGACCCGATAGCCATCCCCCACCGCGTGTTCGCCGCCGCCGGCCGGAAGCCCATCTGAAACAGTCGTGATTTGCCCCCTCTCCCGGGCAATCAGGGTTTTCTACTGAACGGTGTACCGGTGAAGGTCCCTCGGCTACGCTCGGGATGACTGTCAGGCGTGCCTCCCCGTGATTTGCTCCCTCTCCCCACCGCGGGAGAGGATTGGGGTGAGGGAGGTCAGAGGCGCACCCCCACGCTACCCTCCTGGTTCAGTTTCGCCGCTCCGCCCGTCATCCTGAGGAGCTTGCGACGAAGCGTGTGCTGAGCCTCTCGAAGTGGATCTAACCGCGGGATGGCCGCAACTACGCCGGACCTGTTCGCGCTCTGCTACCGGCGGGATTCCTGAGTCGGGCTCAGGACAGGCTCTTCGGCACGACTCAGGATGACCTGCCGCGGGTTGCCTGGGATTGAGAAAGACTACCGCCCGGTCGATAGCAACCTGTGGCATTCTTGCCCGCCATACGGTTGGATTCGACCCTTGAAGCCCGGGGAATCCAGAAGAATCTTGTTGTGGCAGACCCCTTCTCCCGGCCGGAGAAGGTTGGGATGAGGGAGAAGCTCCTGAATCTCATTCCCACGTCCCGGGAGGCCCGATTGCTCACCGAAAAACAGCACAGCACCGGAGAAATGACCCTCAACTACGTGGAGGGCGATGACCACGGCGATCCCCTCGTCTTCATCCACGGCATCGGGGAACGCTGGCAGTTCTGGTCGCAGGAGATCGGCCTCGTCTCACACCGATGGCACGCGTACGGGGTGGACCTTCGTGGGCACGGCGCATCCTCTCCGGCCGAGACCGGGTACACCTTCGCCGACTACCCGCGCGACATCATCTCGTTTCTTGAGAACTGCATCAACGGACCGGTGGTTCTGGTAGGGCACTCACTCGGGGCCGTCACGGCCATCGGGGTTGCAAGCGCCCGTCCGGACCTTGTGCGAGCCGTCCTCCTTGAGGATCCGCCCATCTTTGTCCATGAGCGCGTGGGTGGGAGTCCCCGCGGCAGTTTGTTTGCCCGATTGCAGGAAATAGCGCGGATGGAAGTTTCTGACGCCGAAATGGCGCGCCTCATCAAGGAGGCGAACCCGGACCAGAACGGCTCCGATGTCCGGTTCAGGGTCGCAACCGTGAAGGGTCTCGATCCCGAGGTCTACACGGTGACTCTCAACGGCAGATCGATGGATGATTTCGATGCCGAGGCACGGCTGTCCGCCATCGAATGCCCCGCGCTGCTCATGCAGGCGGACCCGCCGCTCGGCGCGGCGATGACCGACGAGGACGGCGATCGCGCCGCGAGGCTGATCCCGGACTGCACGCTGGTGCGGATGCGAGGCGTCGGGCACGGCATCCACCGGGATGATCCCGTGAACTTCCGACGCGTGATGTTCGATTTCTTAGACACGGTTCAGAGGGATACGATCTAGTCTCACGTGCCGGACATCCAGAAAAAAGGACGCCATGCTCAACGAGAAAATCTTCGACGCCGGAGGAATCAACCTCAATTACGTTGAGACCGGCGATCCGGGCGCGGACCCGATCGTGCTGCTCCACGGCTTGAGCGGTCGATGGCAGGGCTGGTCACAGGAAATCGGCCTGTTGAGCCATCGCTGGCACGTCTTCGCATTCGACGCGCGTGGTCACGGCCGATCAGACAATGTGCCGGATGCTCATTACGGTGTCGATCTGCAAACGATCGATGCCGCGCGTTTCATAGAGGGAATGGTCGGCGGCCCCACGGCGGTCGTCGGACACTCGATGGGCGCACTCACGTCGATCGGTCTTGCCGGCACCCGCCCGGATCTCATTCAGGCTGCCGTGCTCGAAGATCCGCCCGCCTACATAGCCAGCAGTCTTGAAGAAACCGATTTCTACCCGCGGTTCGTGGCCGCCCGGGACCGTATGCGGACCGGCATATCGTTCGAAGAGCTGGTTGGCGAGTTGAGCACAGCGGACCCGGCCGCTTCGGCCAGCGCCGTAAGGGCCACTGCCGCAAGCCATATGGCGATGGACCCCGAGGCGTGGACCACGTTCATCGATAACGTCGGCCTGGAACGATTCGATATGGACGCCACATTGAGCGCCATCGAATGCCCCGTGCTGTTGCTACAGGCGGACCCAGAGATCGGCGCGGCGCTGCTGGAGGATGACGAAAAACGAATCCAGGGGTTGGTCTCTGATTGCACGCACGTACGGTTCGCCGGCGTCGGCCACAGCGTCCATCGTGACGATCCGATCAACTTCCGACGCGTCTTGTTCGATTTCCTGGACACGATTTGAAGGGACACGATCCAGTAGTCGCATCGTCAGCAGACGCCTCCGTTTATACTTCCGTAACTATCGTGCCGTACTCCTACACTCAAGGGATCACATGGTCTCCACCGCAAGATTCAAGAACGCCATCACTTCAGAAGACGAGCTGCGCGAACTGCTTGGCTGGCCGTCCGAACGTGCCCGGGATAAGACCATCACGGCGCTGGACAAGCACTGCCGCGACATAATCGCCGCATCACCGATAGCCTTTCTTGCGACCACCAACTCTGACGGATCGGTTGACGTCGCTCCAAAAGGCGACCCCGCCGGTTTTGTGCAGGTGTTGGATGACCACACACTCGTTATCCCGGACCGGCCCGGCAACCGTCGGTTCGACGGCCTTACCAACCTGATATCCAACCCCGGTATCGGCCTGGTGTTCCTCGTTCCCGGCATGCGAGAGACGCTCCGGGTAAACGGAACCGCCGCCATCGTTCGGGACCCGGAACTGCTAGCGTCGCTCGCCGTGAATGGCAAAGATCCCTGGCTGGCGATCGTGGTAGACGTCGAAGAGGCCTTCATGCACTGCCCGAAGGCATTCTTACGGTCCAAACTCTGGGAATCCGAGACCTGGCCGTCCAGGGACTCCCTGCCGTCAATGGCCCGCGTTCTAAACGACCACGCATTCGACGGAAAAGGCAACGTGGAAGAGATGGAAGCGCAGATGAAACAGACAAACAAGGACGATCTTTACTAGCGGGAACAGTTTCGCCGGACGCGGGGTACGACGACCCGGTGTTCGGACCGAAACCATCGGGTCAACCAGAGGGTTGCGTTACCGGGGGGTGTAGCCGCAACGGAAAGCGCACGCAAGCATGATCGCGAGCACCGGCTCGGCCGTACGGGAACGCACCCGGGATACTTTCGACGACAACCGGGACGCCATCTTCCGGCGATTCAAAAACGTCCCGTACTCGCCGGACACCGGCGTATCGGCCGATGAGCTGCAGGGCATGGCGGACGCCTACCTGCTCGAACACGCGGATCAGCCCCGCATCCTGCAAAAGGCAAGCATCTTCAGGCTCGTCCTGACACGGGGCCGCATCGACATCGACCCACTCGACTGGTTCGCGGAGAAAATCGACCACGGCGACGTCCTCCGCAAGCTCACGCACGGGGCAAGAGGCGATCAAGATTTTGGACCGGGGTTGTGGCTCGAGGAAGCCGCCGCTGGCGCTCTTAAGAGAGGCACGGACTGGTTCGACCAGGCGCGCGACCACGGCGTTACGACCGGGCCTCGGAGCGGCCTGGACCTGGGTCACATCTCGCCCGGCTGGGACAAGCTGCTCGCAAGAGGGCTGACCGGCCTCCTGGACGACACGGCGCAGGCCCGCGCCTCGCTCGGCGACGACATCACCGAAGATCAGGCCGCGTTCTACAACGCCCTGGAGATCGTCTACGGAGCGGCGATCGACTTCGCATCCCGGCTCTCAGTCCTCGCCGAAAAGACGGCCGAGGTTTACGCTGACCACGCTGTAAACCTGTTGGAGATCGGCAGCGCACTATCTAACGTCCCGGCAAATCGCCCTCGCACCTTCCACGAGGCGTTGCAGTTCATGTGGATCATGCACGAACTGATCGAGATGGAGGGCGAAAACGTCCGCTCCATGGGCCAGTTTGACCGCACCCTGTACCCCTTCTACAGGGCCGATATTGAAGCCGGACGCATCACGGAAGACCACGCCCGGGAGCTCATCAAGTACTTCTGGCACAAGTGGTACTGCGGCACCGAGGGCGCAGCCAACGGCAAGAACTTCGTCTTCGGTGGCCAGGCCGCGAACGGCTCCGAGAACGTCAATGAACTCACCTATCTTGCGCTGGACGCCTATGAGGAGCTGGACACCCCGGACCCGAAGCTGTCCGTGCGTTATCTCCCGGACTCGCCGGATCGGCTGTACCGGCGCGTGGCTGACCTCATCCGCAAGGGCCACAACTCATTTGTGCTGATGAACGACCCGCCGGCCGTCGAGGCGCTCGTCAAGCGCGGCAAGACGCCCGAAGACGCACGCATGTATCTGCCCATCGGCTGCTACGAGCCGGCCGTGGAGGGCAAAGAGGTGGCGTGCACGATGAACGTCACCGTGAGCCTCGCGAAGCCGATCGAACTGGCGCTCAACGACGGCCTCGACGCCCGCACGGGCGCTCGCCTTGGTCCCGCCACCGGCGATGCGGCCGGGTTCACGTCGTACGACGAATTCCACGCCGCATACATCACTCAACTGGACTACGTGCTCAACAACTCGCACGACAACATCGCGCAGGCTGAACGCGAGTGGCCGCGCATCAATCCAGCGCCCTTCATCTCGGGCGCGATTGATGACTGCATCGCAAGCGGTACCGACATCAGCGCCGGGGGCGCGCACTACAACTCGGTCGGTTTCGTAGGCGCGGGACTGGCAAACGCCGCCGACTCGCTTTACGCGATTAAGAAGACCGTCTTCGACGAGGGCCGTTTCACCATGGCCGAGATCGTTGAGGCAACCCGGGGCGATTTCGCAGGCCGGGAAGACATGCGTCTCTACCTGCGGAATCGCGTGCCGAAGTGGGGGAACCACGCCGCCGGAGTAGACGAGGTGGCGAAGGGCGTCGCCGACCACTTCTGTTCGACGGTCCACTCGTTCACAAACGGCCGCGGCGGAGGGTGCCAGGCCGCCCTGTTCACCCTGGTAGCGGCCATGAGCTTCGGCGCGCTTTCGGGCGCGACGCCGGACGGACGCAAAGCCGGAGAGTCCCTCGCTCCGGGCGTCGGAGCGTCTTACGGACTCGACACTGGCGGCGTTACCGGCCTCATTAACTCCGTCACGAAACTCGACTTCACGGAAACACCAAACGGCTCCGTCCTTGACGTTTCCCTGCACCCCACGGCGGTCGCCGGTGAAGACGGACTCCACGCCTTCGTGAGCCTGATCAAGACCTTCTTCGCCCAGGGCGGTTACGCCATCCAGTTCAACGTCCTGGACGCCGACACTCTGCGTGATGCCCAGCGACACCCCGAGCAATACGCATCGCTACAGGTGCGTGTCACCGGCTGGAGCGTCTACTTCACGACCCTTACCCGCAAAGAGCAGGACCTGTACATCGCCCGGATAGCCCATGCCGGCTAGCCGTTCACCGGTGACCGAATCCGCGACCGGCATCGCGGTTAACCTGAAGGGCCGGGTCTTCGATTTCAAACGTTTTGCGGTCCACGACGGCCCCGGGATCCGAACCACTGTCTTCCTGAAGGGCTGCCCGCTCAGTTGCGCCTGGTGCCACAACCCGGAGGCCATCGCCCGGGGATCACAGATTTTCTACAGGCCGGAGCGCTGTATCGAGTGCCTGGCGTGCGTGGACGCATGTCCGACCGGCGCGCAGGCGGTGATCGACGACAAACGGATCTTCGCACGCGGCATCTGCGACCTGTCCGGGGATTGCGTAGACGTGTGTAACTCCGGCGCGCTGGAGATGTCCGGCCGGTCCATGAGCGTTGAAGAGGTAATGGACGCGGTACGGCAGGACAACAGCTTCTACGGCCAGTCAGGGGGCGGTGTCACGCTGTCGGGCGGCGAGCCGCTTCTGCAGGCCGAGTTCGCAACGGCGTTGCTGCGCGCCTGCCACGAAGAGGGCATTCACACCTGTGTGGATACATGCGGGCAGTTGCAATGGTCGACCCTGGAAGCTGTTCTGCCGTTTACAAGCATGTTCCTGTACGACCTGAAGGACACGGCCTCCGAGAACCACAGGACCAACACGGGGGTGTTGAACGAACGCATAATCGGCAACCTCAAACGGCTGTCGGAAACAGGCGTGCCGATCGAGGTCCGCATGGTCATTATCCCCGGCGTGAACGACTCGGATCAGCAGATCGAGGATGCCGGGCGTCTGCTCGCCGATCTGGACAACATCACCGGCGTGCGGTTGCTCGCATACCACCGAATGGCCGGGTCCAAGTACGACGCGCTCGATATGGAGAACACGCTCCCCGACGTCGAGCCGCCCGGCGAGGTACGCTTGATTGCCATCGGCAAGCAACTTGAAACGCGGGGTCTGACGGTGTACCTGCCTGACCGGGCATGAATCCCCGGCTCCCGCGTAATTCGCGTTATCCCCGGAAAGAAGTAACACCGTGATGGGGCGGGCGTCAGCCCGCCCTTCCTGCGTCCACCATGCCGCCTCAATTCACGTCCAACAAATACGCCGCGCCGGATATGTCGCTGGCCTACGACGCCGGGCCGAACAACGGCCCCCCGGTGGTGTTCCTGCACGGCCTCGGCACACGACGCCAGGACTGGACCGCCGTACTCCGGGAGTTCGCTTCGGGCAACCAGGTCTTCGCCCCGGACCTGCGGGGACATGGCGATTCCGGCAGGGTCCCCGGCGGTTACAGGTTCACCCAGTACGCGGAGGACATCGTCCCATGGCTGCGGGATGTGGTTGGAGAACCGGCCGCGTTGGTAGGGCATTCGCTGGGCGGCGTCATAGCCACGGTCGTAGCTGCGAACAATCCTGAGCTGGTCACGACGGCCGTCGCAGTGGACCCGCCGCTCTTCTCGAAACGCCACGCCGACGAAGGAAACCTGACCAGGTATCCCGAGCGATTCAAAAGGGCGCGCGACCTCGCCGCGTCCGACATGAGCGAAATTGGCCTGTTCACCATGCTTCAGGAGCGATCGCCGGACCGGCCCCCGCACGTAAGCAGGGCGCTCGCCCGGAACCTCATCAAGCTGGACCCGGACGTTTTCACGCTGGCGCTTGAGGGCGGAAAACAGCTCGACTTTGACCCGGACGAACTGATCGGACGCGTGGCGCGGCCGATGCTCGTCATGCGGGCGGACCCGGCAAATGGCTCGGCCGTGAGCGAGGATGATGTGCAGTGGGCGGTCGAGAAGAATCCGCTGATATCGCACGTCTTGATCGAGGGTTCGGCCCACGAGATTCATCATTCGCACCGGGATGAGTTCGTCAAAACGGTGCGCGAGTTCATCTGGGTCGAATCAGGACCCGAACACGAATAACGCATGGCCGCGTTGTCCGGGAACACCTCCGCTGCTACGCTGTCGCCGCCTTCAATAGACACCCCCAGCACCCATACCGGAGCCTGAATTGAACTTCACCCTTATCGCTCACCGCGGTTACTCGTTCAGCGCGCCGGAGAACTCGTTTGAGGCCTTCGATATGGCCCTTGAACGGGGATTCGATAATTTCGAACTGGACGCCCAGATCACGAAGGATGGCCAGCTCGTCGTTTTCCACGACCAGACCGTCGATCGCGTGACAAATGGCAGCGGAGAGGTTTTCGATCACACGCTTGAGGAGATACAGGCGCTGGAGCTGATCGGCGGGTACGAGTTCGAAAGCGACTTCCCGGGCGCCTACATCCCGACGCTGGACGAGTTCCTCGGCAGATACGCCGGGCGGGCACACCCCCATCTCGAGCTCAAGTCGAGAGAGGCGGCGCTGCCGACGATGGTCGCAGAGGCGCTCAAACGCCACGGCTGGCTCGACGTCGCAGACACCGAATCCTTTGACGCCCCTGGCATCACCGTGTCGTCGTTCTGGGCTGACCAGCTCTATCGCTCCAAGCTCCGCCTGCCAAACGTTCGCCACGGCTGGCTGATCAACGAGCTCAGTGAAGAGACGGTAGACGCCGCTCTGAAACTCGGGTTTGACGCCGTCTACCCGCGAGCCGGGACCGCCACCCCGGAGTCCGTCAGCCACGCTTACGACCGCGGCCTGGGTGTGCGCGGATGGGGCATCGATAACGACGACGACATGGCCCGGATATACCGCTCAGGAGCCGGGGGCACGACGGTGAACTGGCCCGGTGAGGCGAAGGCATTTCTTGAAGCGATGGCCGATTGATGCGTCGGTCCCCTCTCCCGGCGGGAGAGGGGATACGCTGCTGCTCAACGGACCCTTCGAGAGCCTCAGGGTGGGTTTGTGCAAAGCGCAGGGGCGTATTGCCATACGCCCCTGCGTGTTGCCGAGTTCTTAGCCCGTGTAGGCGTGCTTCTCTGCTGCGGCTTCGTCCAGGTCGCAGCCCCAGCCGGGGCCGTCCGGGATGGTCATGTATCCGTCTTTTAGCTCCGGAACGGCTGTCGTCAGTTCGTCACGCCAGGGTGACGAGTCGACATCGGTCTCCATGATTCGCACGTTTGGGATCATCGCCGTGAACTGGAGGCTCTGGAACGTGGCGAGGTGCGATGTGTAGTTGTGGGGAGCGACGTTCATCTCGTACAACTCGGCGAGATCGGCGACCTTTTTCGACTGACTGAAGCCCTGCCACGGCACGTCTATCTTGACGGTGTCCATGGCACGAAGGTCGAAGAAACGCTTGTACTCGCGCACGCCGAGAAGCTGCTCGCCGGTGCAGATAGGGGTCCGGGTTGAAGACTTGATCTGGGCGAGCGGCTCCGGCTCAAAGCGGTCGAACTCCAGCCACATCAGGTTGTACGGCTCAAGCGCTTGAGCCAGCCTGATGGCGGCCTCGGTCTTGAACTCGTAATGGATGTCGAGGGCGATCCCGACTTTCGGGCCGGCCGCCTCGCGCATGACGGATAGCTGTTGCACCGCGTGATCGATCAAGTCCTGGTCGGCGTTCTGGTCAAAGTCGCCTGCGAATACGTCGTTCATCCTCCGGGACGGATCGCCCGGGAAAATGATGTTTGATTTGAACGCGCCGAACCCGGCGTCGGTAGCCTCCCTCACGCAATCCGCTACGTCGTCCCAGGTTCGCAGAGGTGCAACGCCCAGCTCCCCGGCCCGTTGCGCCCGGTATGACGCCAGGTGGGACCAGTAGACCTTCTGGCGCTCCCTGAACGGCCCCCCAAGGAGCCGGTACACCGGCAGCCCGGCCGACTTGCCCTTGATGTCCCACAACGCCAGCTCGATGCCCGCTATCGCCATCGCCGTGGCTCCGCCGGAGACCTGTGCGCTTTTTCGGTACATCTCCAGGTAGTGCCGCTCGACCGGGTCCGGATCCTGGCCGATGAGGGTCTTGCCGAGGTCCTCGACCAGCCCCACCTGTCCTTTCGGATATGAGCCGGATCCAAACTGGCTGTAGCCGGTGATCCCGGCGTCGGTTCGGATGATGCAGAACAGCCAGGGCCCGCCGCCGCCGGTGGCGACTACTCGGGTTTCGATTGCGGTGATTTTCATCTCAGATTGTCCAATCGGCTGGGGTTGTATGACGCTTTGAGTTATCCCGTGTAGGCGTGTTTCTTTGCGACCGACTCTACGAGGTCGCAACCCCATCCGGGACCGCTCGGGACGAGCATCGATCCGTCGATCAATTCTGGCGCAGAGGTCGTCAGCTCATGACGCCAGGGAGGGGCGTCGACATCCGACTCCATGATCCTCACGTTCGATACCGCAGCCGACAGATTGAGTCCCTGGAACGTCGACAGGTGTGAACTGAGGTTATGTGGCGCTACGTTCAATTCGTATACTTCCGCGAGGTCTGCGGCGAACTTCGCATTTGAAAAACCCTGCCACTGGACATCCACCTTGACGGTGTCGACAGCGTGGAGCGCAAAGAGTGGCCGGTAATCACGTACATTCAACATCTGCTCGCCGGAGCAAATGGGAGTCCGTGTCGATGCCTTGATCTGCGCGAGCGCGGCCGGGTCCTTGAGATCGACCTCCAACCACATGAGCTCGAACGGCTCCAGCACTCGCGCTATCGTGATCGCGCCCTCGGTCCTGAAGTTGGCGTTGATATCCAGGGCGATGTCAATGTCCGGGCCTACGGCATCTCGAAGTACCGACATCTGTTTAACCGCGTGATCCACCATCGCCGTGGGCGCGTTCAGATCGTGTGGCCCCGAGAACTGTTGATCGATGAGACGCGACGGGTCGCCCGGCCACATGATGTTGGTCTTGAACGCGGTGTAACCGGCGTCTACGACTTCACGTGCCGCTTTTGCGATGTCGTCCCAGGTCCGTAGTTCCGGTGTCCCGTATAGCCCGGGATTACTGGCCCGGAATGTTGCCATGTGCGACCAGTAAACACGTTGTCGATCACGGAACGGCCCGCCAACCAGCCGATGGACCGGCCGGCCGAGAGATTTGCCTTTGATATCCCAGAGCGCCAGTTCGATTCCCGCAAGTGCCATGTCCTGGAGACCTCCCGCGGTGTAACGGTTGGGCGCGAAAAGGTCGGCGCGGATTCGCTCAATCGGCCCGGGATCACGGCCGATGAGCATCGGGGCCAGCGCCCCGACAAGGGTTACCAACGGCCGTGCCATTCCACCCTCGCCGAACTCGCTGTACCCCGTGATGCCTTCGTCTGTGCGCACGGCGCAGTAGAGCCACGGATGCCAGTGCTCCGGGCCGACCACGAAGGTTTCTATGCCAGTGATCTTCATGTTGTGTGTCCGTTGTGGGGACCACCATCGGTTGTGACGTCCGAAGAGGCTTCTCCCTCACCCCGGACGTCTATTGCAACTGGAGGCGCCGGTGCAGCTGGCGGCGCCGGTCCCGCTGGGAGAGAGGATTTCCGTTGTAGGGGCGTATGGCAATATGCCCCCGGGCGGGGCAAGCCCCGCCCCTACGGTGTTTCGGATGCTGGTGCGGGCGTATTGCCATACGCCCCTACAAGTTCTGGATTACCCCGTATAGGCGTGCTTTTTGAGGGCCGCTTCGTCCAGATCGCTGCCCCAGCCGGGGGTTTGCGGGATGGCCATGTAGCCGTCCTTGATGTCCGGGAGGACCGTCGTTAGCTCGTCTCGCCAGGGCGCGGCGTCCACGTCCGACTCCATGATCCGGACGTTCGATGCCGCGGCGGTTAGATGCAGGCTCTGGAATGTGGACATGTGCGACCCGTAGTTATGGGGAGCGATGTTCAGGTCATAGGTCTCGGCCAGATCGGCCACCTTCTTGGACTGTGAAAAGCCCTGCCACTGCACGTCCACCTTCACGGTGTCCATTGCGTGGAGCTTGAAGTACGGCTGGTACTGGCGCACCCCGAGGAGTTGCTCTCCGGAACAGATCGGCGTGGTGGTGGACGCCTTTAGCTGTGCCAGCGCCCGGGGATCCTGGTTGTCGATCTCCAGCCACATCAAGTTGTGTGGCTCCAGTTCGCGAGCGATACGGATCGCGCCCTCGGTCTTGAAGTTGTAGTTGATATCCAGTGCGATCCCGATGTCTGGTCCGACGGCCGCTCGCATGGCGCCGATCTGCCTCTCGGCGTGGTGGACCAGTTCGGTCGTCGCGTTCTGGTCGTCTGACTGGAAGAAACCCTGGTTGATTGCTGCGGAGTTCTCGCCGTGGAACACGATGTTTGTCTTGAAGGCCGTGTAGCCCTTTTCGACCGCCTCGGCTGCGCAGTCCGCGACGTCTTCCAGTGTCAGAAGCGGTGTGCCGCCGTAGAACTCGGCGTCCATCGCCCTGTATGAAGCCAGGTGCGACCAGTACACGCGTTGTCGATCCCGGTGAGGTCCTCCGACAAGCTGGTGGACGGGAACGCCGTAGCGCTTGCCCTTGATGTCCCACAGAGCAAGCTCAATCCCGGCGATGGCCATGGCGGTTGCGCCACCCGACATGGACCGAGTCTGGCGGTACATGTCCATGTAGAACTTCTCGACCGGGTCCGGGTCTTTCCCGATCAGCCATCCGGACAGATCCTGGACGACCCCAGGCAGCCCGTGCACCATCTTGCCCTCGCCGAACTGGTTGTAGCCGGTGATGCCCTCGTCGGTACGGACAGCGCAAAACAGCCATGCGCCCCAGCCGCCGGACTTGACCGGAAATGTTTCTATGCCGGTGATCTTCATGTGGTCCTGTCCAATGGATCTGATGTAGGGGCGTATGGCAATACGCCCTCCCGTTGCCCGGCCCCCGGGCGTATTGCCATACGCCCCTACGGGTGTCGGTTCACTAGCCCGTGAAGGCGTACTTCTTTGCCGCCGCTTCGTCGAGTTCCGATCCCCAGCCGGGTTCGGTCGGGATAGTCATGTAGCCGTCCTTGATCTCCGGGACGTTGGTCGTGATCTCGTCCCGCCACGGGGCGGAATCGACATCCGATTCCATGATCCTGACGTTTGAAACCGAGGCGACCAGGTTCAGGCTCTGGAAGCTGGAGAGGTGCGGGGTGTAGTTGTGCGGGGCGATGGTGAGTTCGGAGACGGCGGCAAGCTCGGCGGCCTTCTTG
>JASLLE010000040.1 GCA_030747175.1 Dehalococcoidia bacterium
CAGCACTTCGACGCCGGCGAAGCCGCTCCTGGGGAGACCTCGACAGAATAAGACTAGACAGACATAACAACTCGTGAAGGGGGATAAGGCCGCAGCATCGATGCTGCGGCCTTCTCGCGCACGATGAACGTGGACCTGTGGGGCCGGTTGCCGCGTCCGACCGCGATTGGAAGGCCGCGTGATGGCGTCCGCCGGACCGGACCTCTTTGCGTCACCTCGGAAACCGACTTGAGGGACGCGTAAAGGCCCCCGAACCGACGGGGGCCTTTTAACCCGATAACCTATCTGGTTCCCGGACTAGGATTCGAACCTAGGTTTGAGGATTCAAAGTCCCCTGTCCTACCACTGAACGATCCGGGAACGGATGGTGGGATCGAAATCCGACCGCCTCAGAGTATACCGAGCGACGGGGATGATCCCGGCGTGTGCGCGTGTGGGTTTTCCCTAGGCACCCATATTCGCGCTAAGAACGTGCGGCGCGCGTGGCCCCCCGGTCCCGGGTTCAGTCGACGCCGATTAACCTCGTAGAGATCGGCCGAAGCGGGCGTGGCAACAAAACAGCGTATCGGCCGGTATCTCCAGACCGACGTTGTGACCAAAGGCAGGACAGATGACCATCAGCCCGATACGGCGGCCTGAGCAGCAGGCCGGGATCACGGGGCTGGAAACGGCGATCATCCTCATCGCGTTCGTCGTGGTCGCGTCCGTATTCGCCTTTACCGTATTGTCGACGGGCGTTTTCTCCTCAGAGCGCAGCAGAGACACGGTGTACGCCGGTCTTTCTGAAGCGCGTAGCTCGCTCGCTATACGCGGCAGTTTCGTGGCATTTTCGGGCAAGGTTTCGACCACCCAGACTCCCTACAAGTTCAGTTTCGTAGTGGCGTCCGCGGTGGGCAGCAATGACCCCATCGACCTGACCCCGCCGTACTCGGCCGACGGTACCGGCACGGACCCCGATATCGTCGCATCGGCGGCCTACAGGCTGACCCTCAACTACTCGGACGAGGTCAACTTCCTGTCAGATATTCCCTGGTCCGTGACATGGGTCGGAAACAACAATTCCGACAACACGCTGGACAACGATGAGAAGGCTGAAATCACCGGCTGGATACTGGACCGCAATACCCAGACAGCGATCGGGTCCAACTCATCAGTCGCATACATGGATGGGTCCGGTGACGGCGGCGGCGCCGGTGGCATGACAAGCTCGGCCACAGTGCTGGCGGTCGGCGATAAATTCACTATCGAAGTTAACGCCGAGGCCGGCGCGGTGCTCGCCGTCGAACGGAGACTGCCAGACGCGTTCAAGAACGTGATGGACCTCAAGTAGACCTGGATACAGGTCCATAAAGAACATTCAACCAGCATGACTGCGGAGCACCGAGGGGGGCGGCATAATCGCCGCCCCTTCTCGCGTGGGCGGACACGGCGAATACCCCCCCGGGCGTCCGCGCTCAGGATTCGGCACGGGGGACGACGCGTGGCCCGCCGTTACGCCCGTTGTCGCAGGCCGAGCGTCGCGCTCAGATCGCGCAGAATGTGGTCTACACCCTCGGCGTCCGGAGCCTCCGCATACATCCGCATTAGCGGCTCGGTGCCGGACATCCGTACGATGCCCCACCCGCCGTCGCTCAAGAAATACTTCACGCCATCGAGCCGATCGGAACGCTCCACCCCCATCCCTCCAAGCGAAGCGGGTTCCGCGGTTTCGATCAGGTGTTGAAGGCCCGTGCGCTCTTCTTCAGGAAACTCCACGTCGATCCGGCGGAAACTGTGTGGGCCGGTGACCGAGAACAGGTCTCCGAGCAGTTCCGATGGGGACTTGCCGGAACTCACCATCGCTTCCAGAAACACCAGGCCGCTGAGCAAGCCGTCCCGCTCAGGAACGTGTCCTCGGAACGCATACCCGCCGCTCTCCTCGCCGCCGATAACGGCGTCCGAATCGAGCATCCGGGGGCCGACAAACTTGAAGCCGACTGCCGTCCTCGGCGTGTCCACACCGTAGGCGGAGCCCAGCCTGTCCACCATGGAACTCATCGTAATCGTGGACACCACCGCGCCCCGCTCGTTCCGGCGCTCCAACAGGTGATGCGCGAGCAGGGAAAAGCCCTCAAGCGTGGAGATGTAACGCCCGTTCTCATCCACAAGTCCCAGACGATCGGCATCCCCGTCGAAGGCGAGCCCCGCATCGGCTCCGGCCTCCCTGACCGCGGCCTGGAGCGCTCCCAGGTTTGCCTCGATCGGCTCCGGTTGAGCAAATCCGGGGAACGCCGGATTCGGCTCCCCATGGATCTCTATGAGTTCGAGATTTCCGCCGGACAGAAGGCGTGGAAACAACCCCCCGCCCGAGCCGTACATCGAATCGACAACTATCTTCAACCGCGCCTGTCTGATGGGCTCAACTTCCACCACACGTGCTAGCTGCTCAAGATAAGGTCCTGTGGGATCAAACCTCTTCAGGAGACCGGACTTCTCCGCCTCATCCAGGGTGATCGAGCGCACCGGGATTCCACCTGACTCGATCCGTTCGATTTCCGCCTCTATCCGGGCCACCATCTCCGGCGGCGCGCTGCCGCCTTGATCTGACTTCACCTTGAAACCGTTGTACGAACCCGGGTTATGGCTCGCCGTGATCATCACACCGCCGCCCGCTCCATGATCGATCACGGAGTAGCTCGCCGCGGGCGTGGGCGCGGGCCTCGTCGCCAGCAGGCAGCGAATACCGTTTCCCGCCAGGACCTCCGCGGTCGCCATTGCGAACCTTTCCGAAGCGAACCGCGTGTCCCACGCGATCATCGCCCCGGCCTTCGCCGAACCCGACTCCAGCATTTCTCCAGCCAGGCCCTGCGCCGCCACCCGGACGTTCTCAAAGGTGAACTGATCGGCGATGATCGCACGCCAGCCGTCTGTGCCGAACTTGATCTCTGAGGGCATTGCGGCTCCTGTACCTCTATCCGGGCGGTGTGGTCGGGCGTTCTGGAGCGAAACAACTGGGGCGTGCCCCGGAAGGCACGCCCCTAACGTTAGTGCATGTCAGCCCGGCGCGTACGGCTAGGCGATGGATGCCTTCAGCGCGTCGACTTTGTCCAGTCGCTCCCACGGCAGATCAAGATCGTCGCGGCCGAAATGGCCGTACGCCGCCGTCTGCCTGAAGATCGGGCGTCGAAGTTCAAGGGTGTCGATGATCGCCTGTGGCCGCAGGTCAAAATGCTCATCTATCAACTCGACTATGCGGGCGTTGTCCACTTTGCCGGTGCCGTAAGTTTCTACCGATACGGAGATCGGCTGCGCCACGCCGATGGCGTACGAGACCTGCACTTCTGCGCGGTCCGCCAGCTCCGCGGCGACGATGTTCTTGGCGACCCAGCGCGCGGCGTAAGCTGCGGAACGGTCGACCTTCGTCGGGTCTTTGCCGGAGAATGCGCCCCCGCCGTGACGGGCGCTACCGCCGTACGTGTCGACGATGATCTTGCGGCCGGTCAGACCGGCATCGGCGGCCGGCCCGCCCAGGACAAAACGGCCCGACGGGTTCACGAAATACTTCGTATCGTTGTCGAGAAGATGCGGCGGGATCACGCTGTTGGCAAGCGCAATCAGATCGCGTTCGATGGTGGGCTGCAACACGTCCGGGCTGTGTTGCGTACTCATCAGGACCGTGTGCACGCGCTTCGGCGTGTTGTCGGCGTTGTACTCGATCGTGACCTGGGACTTTCCGTCCGGCCGGAGGTAGGGGAGATGGTTCGCTTTGCGCTCTGACGCCATCTTGCGGGTGATGCGGTGGGCGAGCGCGATCGGGAGCGGCATGAGCTCGGGGGTTTCCCGCGCCGCGTATCCGATCATCATTCCCTGGTCACCCGCGCCGACCTCTTTTGCGCCCTGCTCGCCGCGCACCTCGAGGGCCGTGTCGACGCCGCCCTTGATGTCCGGCGATTGCTCTTTGATGGACACCATAACCCCGGCGGACTCGGCGTCGAATCCGTAATCGGAGGAGGTGTAGCCGACGTCACGAATGACTTCACGCGCGACCGCTGCGATGTCCACGTAAGCGGAAGTGGTGATCTCGCCGAATACGAACATGACGCCTGTCGTGCAGGATGTTTCACATGCCACTCGTGCCTGCGGATCCTGGGCGAAGATGGCGTCCAGGACGCCGTCCGAGACCTGGTCGCACAGCTTATCCGGGTGCCCTTCCGTCACGGACTCGGACGTAACGAGGTAGGTGCTGGGGGCCATTCATCTGTCCTTCATTGTTGTCGGCGGTTGTTATGGCGATGTGGATGCCACGGGCGGTTCCCGCGGCCTTGAGTATCGTTCTTCATTCCCGGCTTTTTCACTTTGGACGGACTGCCTCGGCCGTGGCCGAGGCCAGGCGGTTCCCGGAGTCATCGGTCAACACCGCAGCGAGATGCCAGCCCTTCGGCGTTTCTTTGAGCACACTGGCCGTGACTAGCAAACGCCCGTGAACGGGTACTGGCCTGCGGAACTCTACCGTGGAGCGTCGCAACAACGCCTCGTCGCCGGAATACCGCTGGATATTTGCCATCACCTCATACAACAGTGATGAGATAACACCGCCGTGAACTATACCGGGATAGCCCTGGTGGTGGTCCAGCGGTGTGAAGCCCGCCCGCAACTCATTCCCGTCAAACTCGAACTCGAGATGCAGCCCGATGGGATTCTCCGATCCACATCCGAAACAATCAGGGTATGAGACGGGGGCGGGATGTCGGTGTTGTTCAGATGCCAATTCCGTTGCCATAAGCTGGTTAAATCTGGCGTCCTGAGAGTGCAGACGGCTGCGCCCGGGTCCCCGGGTCCGCAGCCGTCACGTGAACATTGATTGTCGCGCCTGTTGCCTCGTAGTTGGGCAGCTGGGCCTCAGGCGGTTCCTACTTCCCAGCTCGCCAGGTACTCGGCCTGCTCGTCGGTCAACGTGTCGATCGGCATTCCGATGGAGTTCAGCTTGATCCGCGCGATTTCGGCGTCGAGGTCCTTGGGCAGGTTGTGTACGTCCGGCTCCAGCGTGTCACGGTTCGCGATGATGAACTCGGCGGCCAGCGCCTGGTTGGCGAAGCTCATGTCCATGACGCTCGACGGGTGTCCCTCGGCCGCGCCAAGGTTGACCAGCCGGCCCTCGGCAAGGAGGTTAATCCGGCGCCCGTCTTCGAGCGTGTGCTCGGCCACGAACTCCCGGACCTGGCGCTTGGTCTCGGTGCGCTGCTCAAGCCCTTCGATGTCGATCTCAACGTTGAAGTGGCCGGAGTTTGCGACGATCGCTCCGTCTTTCATGGCGTCAAAATGGGCGCCGGATACGGCGTGCTTGCCGCCGGTGACCGTGAGGAAGATGTCTCCGACTCTGGCGGCCTCGGCCATCGGCATCACGCGGTGGCCGTCCATCACGGCCTCAAGCGCTCGAACCGGGTCTACCTCACACACGACCGTGTGTGCGCCCATGCCCTTGGCCCGGTCAGCGAAGCCGCGACCGCACCAGCCGTAGCCTATGGTCACGATCGTCTTGCCGGTGAGCAGGACATTGGTCGCCCGGACGATCCCGTCCAGCGTGCTCTGTCCTGTGCCGTAGCGGTTGTCGAACATGTGCTTCGTGTCGGAGTCGTTAACGGCGACGACCGGGAAGCGGAGTTTGCCTTCACCGGCGAGGGCTTTCAGGCGGATCACGCCCGTGGTCGTCTCTTCCATGCCGCCGATTATGCCGTCAAGGAGTTCGGTCCTGGCCGTGTGCAGTTCGGCGACAAGATCGGCGCCGTCGTCCATCGTCATGTGCGGCTGAGTGTCCAGCGCCGAGGTGATGTGGGAGTTGTAGGTCGCCGCGTCCTCGCCCTTGATGGCGAAGGTCGGGATTCCCCGGGACACGAGGCATGCGGCGACATCGTCCTGCGTGGACAGCGGGTTGCTCGCGCACATCGTGACTTCGGCTCCGCCGGCCACAAGGGTCGTGACAAGATTCGCCGTCTCGCTCGTTATGTGAAGGCAGCCAGCGATTCGCATCCCCTTCAGGGGTTGCTCCCGTTCAAAGCGCTCACGTATGCTCCGCAGCACCGGCATCTCACGCTCGGCCCACTCGGTGCGGAGTTCGCCCTCGCGCGCAAGTTCAATATCCAGGATGTCGGAAGGGATCTGATCAGTCACCGGGTCCTCCTGCGGACGCCGCGAAGCATCGCCTCGCAATTCAAATAGGGGTATATATAAACATATCATTATGTAAACATGCAACTGTGAAAACACGATGCCCGGAACTCGTGGGGACGTACGTTGCGGTGACGTGCCGGGACGACGTAATGTGGTAATTACGCTGGGGATTTCGCGAGCTGGTCCCGTGGTACCACGGGGCGAGCAGGGCGGGTTGTATGCCGAAACGCATGGCCGCGAGCACGCTCCTGCGTAGAGGGCGTGCCGTTAACGAGCGTAGGTAACGCGTTTTGACGCTGTCGACGTCCTCGGGTTCCGTAAGCCAGCGATGCCGCGTTCCGAAAAGGAAATCCCGAATCGCTAACGGAGCGAAACTCGTTCAGTTGCCGAACTGCGGCCGGACCGGAAGGCCCTGTCCGCCGCCGAGCGGATGAAAGCGGGTCAGCTCAACAAAGGCATTGAACCGGGCGTCGATGTCGGATGCGGAGAGGGAGCGCAGACGGTCCATGCCGTAGCTCTCCACCGCAAACGACGCCATCACGGAACCGACCACCGCAGCGCGGCGGATCGCGTCGTTCCCGGTATCGTCGACCGACGAGAGATAACCGAGGAAGCCCCCGGCAAACGAATCCCCGGCCCCGGTCGGGTCCACCACCGATACAAGCGGGTAGGCCGGGACGGCAAAGGTGAAATCACGATGGAACACGACGGCGCCGTACTCGCCGCGTTTGATCACCACCGCGCTCGGCCCGTTTTCCAGCAGGCTCGTCGCGGCAGCGGCAACGCCGTCGCGCTCCGTGAGCTGCAACGCCTCCGCCTCATTAATCATCAGAACGTCGACCTGTGCGATCAGGGACACCAGCGCCGGGCGTGCGATGTCTATCCACAGGTTCATGGTGTCGCACGCCACCATCTTCGGCCGCGCGGACATCTGCGACAGAACAGACGCCTGCAGGTTGGGGTCGATGTTGGCGAGGAACAGGTAGGGCAATGACCTGTGGGAATCGCCGAGCTCCGGCGCGAAATCGGCGAAGACGTTCAACTGCGTTTCCAGCGTCACGGCGCTGTTCAGATCTTCCCGGTAACTTCCTGACCAGCGGAAGGTATTCCCGTCTGTCTGCGCCAGCCCGGACGTGTCGATCCCGCGATCTGACAGCATCGACCGGTCGCCGGGGTCAAAGTCTCCCCCGACTACCGCCACCACGGCGACATCCGTGAGGTAACTGGACGCCACCGAGAAGTAGGTCGCTGAACCGCCAAGCTGGTTTTCGTTCTTGCCCGACGGCGTGTCGACCGTGTCGTAAGCGACGGAGCCCACGACAAGCATGTTGGGCATGCGTCAGGCGTCCATGCCGGTTGAAACCGGCAGTCCGGCCTGGATCCACCCGGGGGTGCCGTCCTCGATGTTGAACAGTCGATCCTCGCCCGCGCCCATCGCTGCGGCGTACTCGGCAGCCAGCCCGCTGCGTGCCCCGACCATGCATATGAAGAGCAGAGAGCCCTCCGTCGGCAGCTCATCGAACCGCGCGATCACATCATCGACCGGGAGCCACTGCGCGCCCTGGACGTGTCCCTCGGCATACTCATCCGGGTTGCGAACATCAATCACCGTTGCGCCACCCGCCTCGAGCATCTCCGCCGCCTCTGGCGACGAGATCCTTGTGTATGGTTCGCCTTCAACTCGCCTGGGCAATTGCGGCCTCCGTACCTGTGATTGTCTGAATATAACTAGGATATCCGGGATTTCCCGGAAAACTGAACAATACCGGGAATACCCTGATCGCATGAATAACCGGCCGTCGTTCTCGCATGCTTTCCAGCGGCGTGATCCCGGTACACCGCTCGCCGGCCAGCTATGCAACAAAACGGCCCCGCGACTGCCTGCGCCGGGAGCCTCGGGTAGATTTTCTTCGCCCGTCCGTGCCTGTCGGCGTGGGCCCTCGCGCACGCGTCTTTCAGGACCGTCCCCGTCGAGGCGACGCGTGTTCGATGCTACGAGTGGTCAATGTGGCTGTCAACGAACGACTCCGGTCGGCGTATTGCTCTCAATTTCCGTTGACACGATACGATTGGGCTTTGTATAGTTGATGGTCGCTCTGGTGAATTGCGGGTCCTTTATCTGAGGCGGCCCGGGGCTTCCGAGCGGCAAAGCACCTTGAAAACTGAATAGTGGAATGGAAGACACGCCAGTTTTGGAGAGTTTGATCCTGGCTCAGGACGAACGCTGGCGGCGCGCTTAATGCATGCAAGTCGAACGAGGTACGGTCCTTCGGGACCTATGCCAAGTGGCGGACGGCTGAGTAACGCGTGAGTGACCTGCCCTTAAGTGGGGGACAACACCGAGAAATCGGTGCTAATACCGCATAATCTCTTCTCCTCAGCGGGAGTAGAGGAAAGGCTATATGCCACTTTTGGAGGGGCTCGCGTCCTATCAGGTAGTTGGTGAGGTAACGGCTCACCAAGCCATCGACGGGTAGCCGGAGTGAGAGCTCGATCGGCCAGAGGGGGACTGAGACACGGCCCCCACTCCTACGGGAGGCAGCAGCAGGGAATCTTGCACAATGGGCGAAAGCCTGATGCAGCGACGCCGCGTGAGGGAAGAAGGCTCTAGGGTCGTAAACCTCTTTTCTAAAGGAAGAGAATGGACGGTACTTTAGGAATAAGCCACGGCTAACTACGTGCCAGCAGCCGCGGTAATACGTAGGTGGCAAGCGTTGTCCGGAATTACTGGGCGTAAAGGGCCTGTAGGCGGCATGGTAAGTCCGTAGTGAAATCTCCCGGCTTAACTGGGAGCGTGCTATGGATACTGCCAGGCTAGAGATCATCAGAGGAGAGCGGAATTCCCGGTGTAGTGGTGAAATGCGTAGATATCGGGAGGAACACCAGTGGCGAAAGCGGCTCTCTGGGGTGGTTCTGACGCTGAGGGGCGAAAGCGTGGGGAGCAAACCGGATTAGATACCCGGGTAGTCCACGCCCTAAACGATGAATGCTAAGTCTCCGGGGTATCCACCCCCTGTGGGCTGCAGTTAACGCGTTAAGCATTCCGCCTGGGGACTACGGCCGCAAGGCTAAAACTCAAAGGAATTGACGGGACCCCGCACAAGCAGCGGAGCGTGTGGTTTAATTCGATGCTAAGCGAAGAACCTTACCTAGGCTTGACATGTAAGTGGTACCGATTCGAAAGATGAGGGACCCGCAAGGGAGCTTACACAGGTGCTGCATGGCTGTCGTCAGCTCGTGCCGTGAGGTGTTGGTTTAAGTACCGCAACGAGCGCAACCCTCGTCGGTAGTTGTATTTTCTAGCGAGACTGCCCGAAAGGGAGGAAGGTGGGGATGACGTCAAGTCATCATGGCTCTTACGTCTAGGGCTACACACACGCTACAATGGCCGGTACAGACGGCTGCGAAGCCGCGAGGTGGAGCTAATCCGAGAAAACCGGCCCCAGTTGGAATTGCAGGCTGAAACTCGCCTGCATGAACGTGGAGTTGCTAGTAAACGCAGGTCAGCACACTGCGTTGAATACGTTCCCGGGGTTTGTACACACCGCCCGTCACGTCATGGAAGTTGGCAATACTTGAAGTCGCTGGGCTAACCCATTTATTTGGGAGGCAGGTGCCGAGGGTAGGGCCGATGACTGGGACGAAGTCGTAACAAGGTAGCTGTACCGGAAGGTGCGGCTGGATCACCTCCTTTCTAAGGAGATTGTTCTCAACGGGGATCAAGAAAACGGCCCGGAAATCGCACGGTGTGTGATGACCGGAATACGCTTTTGATCTTTTAACTGTTGTGAATCATCCTAGGTGGATTACGGCCCGGAATTACGTTTAGAGAAGGTATTGAGCGAGATTCTCTCCGACTTGTCGGAGTTGAAGGGGCTCTGCACAATCAAACGTGAATCTCGTTAGAAAAGGGTCGTAACCTAAAACACTGATCAGGTCTCCCGTAAAACGGAGATTAGATCGCAAAATAAAAGCTCTAAAAGGCGAGTCTTCCTTCCACTATTCAGTTCCCAAGTTGCTTCAAAGGGTCCGGCAACACCGGACCCTTTTCGCGTCCGGATTTCTGCCGGGACGCTATCCCTGTTCCGCGAGGACGGATGGCAGTGCCGATCTGATATCTTCGCACCCGGGTTAGCGGAAAGGGCGAGCGCAGTCTGGATATTTCGAACGTTGTGTCAGGGAGATCGGGGTTGGACCTCTGCTCGGATAATTGGCCTGCGAAAGGACGCCCGGGAGGGCTAACGTGGAGTAGCTTCGCGTAGTAAACTTGGATACACGTCGTCACGACGATCCATCGCCGTGGCTGATGGTCCCCGGGGCTTGTAGCTCAGCCGGTTAGAGCGCCACTCTGATAAAGTGGAGGTCGATAGTTCGAGTCTATCCAGGCCCACCAGACCAACTCTGAAAGACCCCGTCGAGATCGAGCGGGGTCTTTTCGCGTCCGGGTCCGAGCGTCCGTTGGCCGTCCTTGCGTTTGGGCAGGGCTGTTTTGAGGCGCACGATCATCGACGCTTCCCGGCGGGCCAGGAGCGATGCCTGCTGCTTCGCCGTGATGCGGAGAGTGGCACCGGCGACATCCCGGGCCTCAGCAGGGCGGGAAGAAAGTCGAGATAATTTGACTGTATTTCGCGCCTTTTCCGCTCACAGCTTCCCCCTCACCAGACACATCAGTGTGACGCGCAGGGCAGGCGGGTAGTTCCACACAGCGACGGTCACTGTGTTGTCCTCATGCCCTTCCCTGGGATCGAGGTTCGCAAACCGCGCGCCCGGTCGCGTACGACCTCGGAATACGGATGGCGTCGAAGGCGTTAATCTCCTTTTATCGGTAAATACGAAGAGGCCTGCCGGAAACCCGGACAGCCAGGCGGTTCCGCCAGATCGCTGCCTCAAAGTTCACCGTACGCGGTACCGATCCCCCTCAAAAGACGGCCCCTGCATCGTGCAGGGGCCGTCTTGGTTCTGGCCACGCGGGTTTGATCACGCGCCGGGGGAGGCATCCTGGATCGAGTCGAGAAATGACTCCACCGCCGATTCATATCGTCCCGGGTCCAGGTTCCAGGCATGCACATGCTCTGCGCCGACCACCCGTTCGTACGTCACAATATCGGGTCGGGCCCCGGCAAGCTCATCGCTTGTCTCCACCGGAACCCTGTCGTCACTATCCCCGTGAAACAGCAGGACGGGTGCAGCCAGCTGGTCGACCGCTCCCAGATAGGCCATATCATCAAACTCGATATCGAATCGTTGTTCCGTAATGAACCGTGCCATCGAGGTGATAAACCCGGGTACGTGCCGCTCCGAGGCCGCCTGGTCGATCACCCGTGACAGATCCAGCATGGGAGCATCCAGCACCACGCCGGAAACAGATTCCGTCAGTTCAGAGTTGTACATGAACGACATCACTATCCCTCCGCCCATGCTGTAGCCGTAAGGGACGATCGATTTCGCGCCCTGATCGAGCGCGTATCGGACCGCCGCCTCCAGGTCTCGCCATTCGGTCACGCCGTACATGTAATACCCGGACGGATCCTCGTCCGTACCGGCGTCGTTTCGGTAGTCGATCACGAGGGACGACATCCCGGCGCGGTCGATGGCCGGCAACGCCCGGAGTGACTCGTCCCGCTCACCTGCGTGTCCGTGGACGAGGATCACCCATGTATCGCCGCCCTCCACGAACCATCCTCCAAGCTCTCCGATCGGACCCTGGAACGAGACCTCCTCAAACGGCATGCCATGCGCAACAAGGGGATCGGTCCGGAAATACTCCCGATCCATCCGGGCGGAAACGCCGATTTCAGGACGCCCGTCGACCGCGATGAATTCACGGGTAGCGATTCCGTTTTCGTCCGATATCAGACCGCCGATTCGCGCGTATCCGTCATCCCATTCGAGGCCCCAGATTCCCGGCTGCGTCCAGCGTCCTTCCCCGGCGGGATGCTCAAAGCTGACCTGATCCTCCGAAACGGAGATGATCTCGAGATCAAGCTCATCCGCGCTGAGGTCTATCTTGAACGCGCCGTCTTCGATCAGGCCGGAGTAGTACCAGCCGGCGCCCAGGAACAGGATCCCAGACACGGTAACGATAATGGCGCCAACCACTGCGGCCCGGCGTCGTGTCAGCCTGAAGGAACTCATGTGGCCTCGGAGGTTCGGATGATTCGGGGTGCGTACGATCGCGAAAGTCTATCCATCTCCAACTTCGTTGTGACTCGCCGGCGCCCCGGTTACGGGCGGGACGCGGTAGCCTGTGGACATGACAACTCGGCCAGACACGCCGCAACCTTACAGTCACCCGGAGCCAATATTCTGCGCGACATGCTCCGGACCGCTTAAAGACGGCCACGAATCTGGGTTTCCGGTCTGTCAGAATTGCGGACGCCTTTCGTACCTGGATCCGAAACTCGCCGGCGCCGCTATGGTGGAGATCGAAGGGGAACTGCTTCTCGTTCGACGCGGGATCCAGCCGGCGTACGGCAAGTGGAGCTTCCCGTCTGGATACGTAAACCGGGGAGAGCAGGTCGAGCGCGCCGTGGAGCGCGAGGTCGTTGAGGAGACGGGGCTCGAGGTCCGGGTCGACTGGCTTGTCGGTCTGTACTCCGAGCCGGAAAAGACCGTGGTGCTGGCTGTCTACAGCGCTTCCGTCACCGGCGGCGCGCTGATCGCCGGGGACGAAACACTGGAAACCGCCACGTTTCCGTACGATCAACTACCTGAACTCGCCTTCGCCGATGACTCGCGAATCGTGGGGGAATGGCTCGAAGGCCGGGCGTTGCGGGCACACCCATGATCGCATCGGCCCAACGGCGGTTCCCGTCAAGTCCGCCCCATCATCCACAGGGCAACCGAGACGGCGAACCCCTTATCCACCACGTAGATAATTAACTTGATCGATCCTCTCGAAGCCGCCCGGATTCTCGCACGCGAGCGTAGAGATTCGATCGTCGTGCCGCACCCCGCGACCGAGGGCTACTGGACCGAAGTCTCCGATGCGCCACAGCGGGACCTCATGCCGCCGCAGGCCGATGGCGAGGAGGCGGCCTTCGCTCTGGGTCTGGCGCTGGCAAGGCCCGACGACCGGCTGGTCGTCCTGGACGTGGATGAGGCCCTTTTATCGAACCTCGGTACCCTGGTGACGATAGCCGACGCCGCTCCCCCGAACCTGGTTCATGTGTTGTTCCAGAGCGGCATCAGGACGGGCGCCGCGGGACTGCCCTTGCCGGGCGGCACGCGAACCGACTTTGCCGCTATCGCCCGGGGTGCGGGATATCTCAACGCATGTGTGTTCGATGATCTGGAGGAGCTGGCCGGTGAAACCGCCAGAATACTTGCGGAACCCGGGCCAACCATGCTTGTGATCAAGATTGACCCGTCTGACCGGGGCCGGGACGCCGTTACGCCGCCGCTCCGTCACGACATGAGTGGCGCAGTACGAGAGTACCGGGCGACCCTGCGGGACGACGGATAGAGAGGTGTGGGGCCGGGGATGTGGGTGTCATATTGGACCGGGTACACGGGTACCACTTCTGGTTGCCATGTGGGAGCGATCCGCACTCATGGTCATCCCGATCCTTCCGGTATCGGAAGGACGAGGGACCGTAACCAGAAGATGTCCCATAAAACAAAACACCTTTGGGGACGAACCTTTGTCCTCCCTCACCACGACCCTCTCCCACCGAGAGAGGGGGATCAGGCCGGGAACTCTCCATGAAAGCCGGATCACACAGACGCGAAAGGTTTGAATCGGACGGGTTCGATCCACCGTTGCGTCGAAATCTTCTCTCGGTGCGTCGAATATCGGCGCGCCGGTATAGGCGTATCTTGCAAGCGCCAGAATAGTTACGCACATCCTGGTGACGCGAGACGACCCCGGTTGTGGATAACCGGGGTCGTCTCGACAGGCCCGCCAGTCGGCGGTAACGCCGATCAGTCAGGCAGTTGTTTTGCCGATCTTGTTGAGGGACCGACAGCGTTTATTACGCCGCCTTCTGGAGATCCGCCGGGTAGACGTTCTCACGAGTAAGCCGTGCGAAGACTTCATCGCCTTCGGGGTGCGTAATCGGGTCGTCAAACAGGTTCCTGTAAACACTGTCAGTGGCGACGGGACCCGCTGCCTCGAATGTCCGGCTCACCCGGCTAATCAAAGGGCGAACTATGCGACCGAACACTCTGATCTCTCCTTTTTCCACAGGCCCGAATTCGCTGGACCCCCGCTAGGTGAAAGATATCACTCTGTAATGCTCGCGCCGATATTCGTATGCGAGAAGTGTGAAAACAGTGTGATCCGCTCGCGAATCGTAAAACTGCTGTTAAATATTTGTGGGATGACGTTTAGCTACGATTGGGCAGTATGAGCTGGCCCCGTAACCGGATGACGGCACATATCGAGGTCAGGGCGTCTACGGACCGGGGTCAATCCATGTGTCCGGGGATGGATCCAAAAGGCGAATCACGGCAAACGGATCCTGGCCCGGCTCCTCGCCCATGTATCGCTGCGCCATGGCGAGCGGATACCCGCCTACACCGTCACGCAGTACCTCGGCGCGGCCACGATAGCGCGCGTAAGCGTACGGCCTCGTCTCGGGCGCGATGGTGATGGATATCAGCGGATCACGCTCGATATTCCGCAACTTGATAGCGTTGCCGAGAACGATGATGGAAAGCGCGCCACCGTCCTCAACCAGGTACCAGACCGGCGTCGAGTGCGGAACTCCGTCCGCTCCGTTCGTCGTGATTATCGCCAGGTGACGCTCTTCAAGGAACGCGCTCAACTCTTCGGGGGACATCCTTCCTCCGGGGTCAGTCATTGCCGCTAATCCCGTGGAGCGTCAACAGGTTGGAGACGATCGACCAGACTTTGCCGGCAACGCCTTCCGGGCCCGCGGACGCGTCAACAACGAACCATCGTCCGGGCTCTTCCGATGCGAGCGCCTGGAATCCTTCGGCAACGCGACGATGAAACTCCAGCGGCTCCTGCTCAAATCGCTCCTGCCCGGGATCGTCTGAGCGGCCGCCCGATCCGTCAGAACCGTCCACACGGGCCAGCGCCACGTCTGGTGGTATATCCAGCAGCACAGTCGCATCCGGCATCAGACCGCCGGTTGCCGCGTGATTAAGCGCTCGCACATCGGCCAGATTGAGGCCGCGTCCATATCCCTGGTATGCGAGGGAGGAATCGGCGTAGCGGTCCGTGATAACGACCCGTCCAGCATCCAGCGCCGGGCGAATCACATCCCGCACGAGCTGGGCGCGAGCGGCCTCGAACAGGAACAACTCGGACATCGGCGATCGTGCGACATCGCCCTTTACCAGTCTTCTTACCTGTTCGCCAAGATCCGTTCCGCCCGGCTCATGCACCAGCAGCGCATCCACGCCGGCGGCCTTCAAACGTGTCATCAGGAGTTCGGCCTGCGTGGACTTGCCCGCGCCATCGCCGCCCTCGATGGAGAGAAACAGGCTCAAAACCGGCAACCTAGATGGGCCATCGCAGCCGCTACCGCCGTCTGCGCCGGAGCACCACGTGGCGATACGGATCCTGGCCGGTGCTTGAGGAGCCGATGTTGTACCTGCCGCCGACGCCGTGCTGAAGACGGCGTATGAACGATGGCTGCGGATTCAGGTCGATCCGCTCCTCGCCCGCAAGCACGCGCTGCGACGCCTCTTCGGCCTCGGTCAATGCAGACCGCACGACGTTTGACGTTCGCCTTCCCTGCGTTTCAACGCGTTTCTTCGGTTCAAATCGTTCGACGAACTGCTTGATCTGCTCTCCGGAACCCTTCCGAAGCACATACACCGGGAGGCCTTGCGCCTCCGCCTCACGGACCGCAGTTGGCCGGCGGCTGTAGTGCGATTTGGTGGTCAAAAACATGTCCGCCTCTTCGGGCGTGTCGACCACGTCGACCGGCGCACTGAGGCGGTTCACCGCTTCCTGGAGATTCGTCCGGGGAACGCCAAAGGCGTACACCGCAGTCACGCGGGGCGACTCCGGCTCGGGCTCCGGTTCTCGCGCCACTTCAACAGCGGCCGCCTCGTCACCGCGAGAACCCTGAGATCGTTGAGAACCCAGCGACAGCAGTCCTGCGGGCAACTTGGGCCCATCCTGGGGGACGCCGGACACAGACGATCCCAGCCGGGACGCGTTCTGCATAACCCGGACCTCGTCGTTCTCGATCGCCCGAACCTCGGGCTCAACCAGGTATCCGCGCAGCATCGTGTCCACCACGGCGCCGACATCCCTGTGCACCCCTACGCGGTCGAATCCCTGGATCTCCACCACCACTTCGAACGTCGGCTTGTGCTTGCGTTCCAGCACCGTCTTCTGCGTGCGCCTGCGCCTGGCCTCGATATCGCCCAGCGTGACCGTCTGGGTCCCGCCGACCAGGTCGGAGAGAGTCGGATTGCTCACGAGATTGGACAGCGTATTGCCGTGGGCCGTGGCGATAAGCTGAACGCCGCGCTCTGCGATAGTGCGCGCCGCCATAGACTCCGCCTCGGTGCTCATCTCATCGATGATCACCGCCTCCGGCATATGGTTCTCCACCGCCTCGATCATTACCTGATGCTGTTGAGGCGTGCTCGGAACCTGCATCCGTCGCGCCCGGCCGATGGCGGGGTGCGGCACGTCTCCATCGCCCGCTATCTCGTTGGACGTGTCGACTATCACCACCCGCTTGCCGACCTCGTCCGCAAGCACACGCGCCACCTCTCGCAGCATCGTCGTCTTGCCGACTCCCGGCCGTCCCAGCAGGAGCACACTCTGCCCGGTCCGGACCAGGTCGTCGATGATCTTGCCCGTGCCGAACACGGCCCGGCCCACGCGACAGGTAACGCCCACGGGGCGTCCGCCACGGTTCCGGATCACCGAAATACGGTGAAGGGTCCTCTCGATCCCGGCCCGGTTGTCATCGCCGAACTCTCCGACACGCTCCACGACCCACTGCAGATCGGCGTCGGTCACTTCCTGGTCGCTCAACCTGAGCGCCTCTCCCGGGAAGCGTGCTTCCGGGGTGCGGCCCAGGTCCATCACGACCTCAAGCAACTCGCTGGAGCGAGGATGCTTGTCCAGCGCGCTCTGGATACGTTCAGGTAGAGCGTTAATAAGCGCCTGCAGGTCGTCGGTTATCCGTTGTTCGCCGGGTTTGCTCGTCAGTTTGCAGATCTCCGTTTCAACCGCCCGCGGCGGCCATTGCGTTACGAGGGATTTTAGCCCGTTCGGCGGTCTGACGGGCGAAAAGCTCGTAATCCTGCCCCGGAATGAACTCCGCGGCCTGCAGCGCCATCGCAATACGCCGGGCATACAGTGGTACGAGCATTGCGGCCGGCATTCCGAATCCCCCGGCGAGCACTCCGTGCACTACCTCATCCAGATCGACCCGCGCTTCGGGCTCCACCATCAGCGTAAACAGGCGCTCGTTACTGGCGTCTGAATAGCGCATCCAGGCGACCGGAGCGTCCTCGCCGTCCAGCAGCATCTCCCCGGAGTTCACGTCGCTGGATCTTGCGCCGCCGAAAATCCCCCCGCGTGAGGGCCGGGGCAACGGCTCCAGCGAGTCGCGCCACTCCGGTAAAGTCATCCCCGCCGTTTCTCTTACCGAAAGCGGAGTGGCGGCGCCATACAGGCGGTAGATCCCCTGTAAGTCTTCATCGTGAACGGTCCGCCACCCGGACTCCCCCGGGTAATGCGCGGGCTGATCCTGCCCCCGCAGGTCTTCGGGACGGCGATACAGCGTCTCACGCGTCTGGAACCTGTAGCCCGCCCGCCGTGCCGCCGTCGCCATCGGGCTTCCGTCCTCGATTCGGAGGAACACGCGCTGGATTCCTGACCGGGCAGCGACATCCGCCAGCTCGCCCAGCAATACCGCGCCGTCTATCTCCGGATCCGCGTTCATCGACAGGAATAACTCGCTAACCTCCCACACCGTCGGTCCGTTACGCCTGCGGACGCGCACAACACCGGTCATTCCGGGCCTTCCGAACGCGATCCACCCACCGCGACGGGAACGCCACGCTAACGCCCGCGCTACATACCGGTTGGGCCGGTACTCACATGCGGACGGATGGGCGGCGCTGTCGAGCGTGAAAGCCCGCGTGCCGCCCTCTGCCGGGTGGAGGAACAGCAGTCGTGCCAGATCGCTTGGACGCAGGCTTCTGATCATGCGCTACCGGGGGCGCCGACGATCCGCCGCACGACGGAGATACATCAATACGGGCAGATCAGACGGGCGAAGATTCTCCCGCCGACAACCGGAGGAACAGCTCGTGGATCCTTGTGTCCGGTGTCAGCTCAGGATGGAACGCCGTTGCCATAAGTTTACCGCTGCGGACAGCAACCGGCGTGCCGTCCTCCAGCTTTGCGATGCACTCCACGCCTTCACCCTGTCCTTGAACGGAAGGGGCGCGAATGAACACGGCGTGCACCGGACCGCCCGGGACGCCGTCGACGGGGATGTCCGTCTCGAAACTATCCACCTGCCGCCCGAACGAATTGCGAGACACGGTGATGTCCATCAGCGCAAACGGCTCGGGCTCAGGCTCAAGCAACTTGCTGGCCATCACGATCATGCCCGCGCAGGTTCCCCAGACGGCCCCGCCTTCGTCGATGAAGCGACGGAGCGCGTCCGGGAAGTCGTAGCGAACCGCGAGCTTCGCGATGGACGTGCTCTCGCCGCCGGGTATCACCAGCCCGTCAAGCCCCTCCAACTGGTGGGGCAGACGAACTTCGGTGACGTTCGCGCCGAGCTTTTCAAGCACGGCGCGATGTTCTTGAAAATCGCCCTGTAGAGCCAGGACGCCTATGTTGAGCGGCAACGGTCCTACCAGCCGCGCTTCGCCAGTTGCTCGGACTCGGGCAGCTCGCTGGAGCTGATGCCGACCATCGCCTCACCCAGGTCACGGGAGACGTTGGCGATGATGTCCGGGTTGTCGAAGTGTGTGGTTGCCTGGACGATTGCGTCGGCACGCTGCGCCGGGTTGCCGGACTTGAAGATGCCGGAGCCGACGAACACGCCGTCAACACCGATCTGCATCATCAGGGCCGCGTCCGCAGGGGTGGCGATGCCGCCGGCTGCGAAGTTGACCACCGGGAGCCTGCCGTTCTGGTGGACGTAAAGGACCAGGTCATACGGCGCGCCCATGTTCTTGGCGGCCGTCATCAACTCCATCTCGGGAAGCTCCTGGAGGCGGCGGATCTCTCCGAGCACCGCCCGTGCGTGCGTGACGGCCTCAACGACATCGCCGGTGCCGGCTTCGCCCTTCGTGCGGATCATCGACGCGCCCTCGCCGATGCGCCGGAGCGCCTCGCCGAGGTTGGTGCAGCCGCACACAAACGGCATCTTGAACTCCCACTTGTTGGAGTGGAACTCGTGGTCCGCCGGGGTCAGCACCTCGGACTCGTCACAGAAGTCGACGCCGAGCGCCTGGAGCACCTGCGCTTCGACAAAGTGGCCGATCCGAGATTTGGCCATCACGGGGATCGTGGTGGCCTTCAGGATGTCCTCGATCATGTTGGGGTCGGACATGCGGGCGACGCCGCCATCGGAACGAATATCGGCCGGGACGCGTTCCAGCGCCATAACCGCCACCGCGCCGGCGTCTTCGGCGATCTTCGCCTGGTCTGCCGTGACCACGTCCATGATCACGCCGCCCTTGAGCATCTGGGCGAGACCGGACTTGACGGCGTAGCTACCGACCTCTGCGTCCTCGCTGTTCAGCCAGCGGGGCTCTCGCACGCGGTCGATGTAACTGGTTGCGGTTCCGTTAGTAGTCGTTGCCATCGGCTTTTTCTCCATTTACTGGCCGCGACCAAGATGTGGCCTGGCAGGCGGCGATTCCCCGCGCGACACCGAACCCGCGCGGTCACTCATCTGAGCGCTCCCGATTGTACGCCCGGGGTAAGCGCGCGGCTACATAAACGCACAGACCGGTGTTAATTGAGGGGCGTCACATGTCGGTCGTCCCGACTGTTCCCCGGAAGGATTAGGGCTCTTCGCTATCATCCAAGGGCAGGAGTCACTTGAAACCCGGGTACTCGGGCGATCCGCAGCACGGGGGGCATGTGTTGGGTTTCAAGTGGCGACCTGTGGTAGCCCGATTCCGACGTCTTTCGCCACGGCTTCCATAGCGCTCCATGCGGTGTCAGCCAGTTCCACCATTCCGGACTCCAACAGAGCGCTCTTTCGGCGCAGCCCCCTCTCCCCGGGGACAAATATCTCCTCCACGCCTTCGATGCGTTCCCCGTTCTTGATCTGCTCGATCTGGTCGTCCATACGCGAAAGAAATACATCGCGATCCATGAACTGGCCGGGATCCAAGACCCACATGAACTGCCCCATCCGGGTTGTCTCCCAGTCGGGCGCTAACACTCCGCCAGCGCCGAGGGTTAGCCCGGGTCCGAACCCCGCTCCAGTTAAGACTCCAGCAAGAACGTCGATCATCATCATCAGTCCATACCCCTTCGCCCCGGCCATCGGGAGCATGAGGCTCTCACCGAGAACGAACTCATCTGCGTCCGTCAAAGGGCGGCCGTCTGGATGCATCACAGAACCGGGCTGAATTGCCTCCCCCGCGTCTTTTGCGACAAGAACCTTTGCGAGTGCGGTGGCTGTGGTGCTGAAATCAACGACGACCGGGAAATGATCTCCCGCGGGCACGGCGTAGGCCATCGGATTCGATCCGAACGACGGCGTCACGCCGCCCGTCGGTGGTGTCATGGCCGGCACGTTGCTGCAAATGAATCCGACCATCCCGGCCTCGGCTGCGCGCAAAACGAAAGGTGCGGCGGCGACGAAATTCATGGAGTTGGATACTCCGGCCGCGGCTATGCCAACCCGGGAGGCTTTCTTGATGCAGAGATCCATCGCCTGGGCCGAGCCGATCGTTCCGATGCCACCCCCGGCGTCCATCAGGGTGATCGCAGGACCATCCTGGACGACCCGGATATCAGGATCCGGATTGAGTCCGTTTCGATACCAGTTGACGATTCCTATGCAGAAAAACCAGAGGCCGTGGTCCGGATAGCCCCGAAGCTCGCTGTCCATGACGATCTCGGCGAGTTGCCTGCCGTGGCCCGGCGGCAGCCCGAACTCACGGAGAACGTCGCTCATGAAAGTTTCGGCGCCGGAAATCGTGGTGACGTGCGACATGGCTATCCCTCGCCTTTCAAAACAGAAGGACAGCCGCATTCGGCCCGCCGTGACGAGCCAACGGACTGGTGGCGGCGTCCCCGTCGGCGGCAGCGTTTGGATGATACAAGGTGGTGCGAGTTACGAGTGCACGTTGATACCCGCCGGACCGAATCCACTGATGAACCTGATTCGAAACCGGATCAGCGTCCTTGGGCCATGGTTTCATGGGCGGCGATACTTCGCTCGACGACACAGAACCAGAGTGGTCACACCTTTGTCCTTACTGATTCATGTCGCAAGCACTCGCGGCTACACAGACGCGCAGACCGGTGTTAATTGAGGGACGTCACTTTTCGGTCGTCCCGACCGGAGTGGAGGGATCTTCACCGGCGCAGCATAGTCAGCGACCCGACCATCATCCGTGACCGGAAGGCAGGAACACGCTCGATCCGATACCGGCGATCGACTGCATTCCCTACGCCCGCAAAATATCCCGCCGCTGAAGAATCCGTTCTGTTAGCGGCCGCATTCCCAGCTCACGGGTGATAGCCAGGGCTTCATCCTGCAACCCGATTGCTTTCTCGTGGTCGCCCGGTTCATCGCGGTCAAGAAGCATCTCGGCGTAATCGGACAACGTCCAGGCCTTCTGAGGTCGGTAACCCATTATGGTCAGGCGCTCAAGGTTTTCGACGAATCGGGATTCGGCTTCCGAAGTGTTTCCATCATGCGATAGCAGTATCGGAGTCAGTCCTATGACTTCGGGGTAATTCGTCATGGTTGCCGGGACCAGGTCGTGCCGTCGGATGGTCTCCAGCGCCCGTTCAACCCGACCGGAATCGTTTTTGATTATCCCGGCGTATCCGAGAGAGATAGTCGACGACCACACTGCTATCGGGTGCGGAATGGAGTCAGCGGGCACGGCCTCGGCCTTGTGCGCAACATCCAGGATCGACTTATCGCCGCTGATCCGGTAACTGTGAATCACCTGTCCAAACCGGACACCGCCCCCGTCGGCCGCATCGCTGAACTCTCCCGAAAGAACTTCCAACCATTGCTCCAGCAGATTCCGACCATTTTCGAAATTACCCAGCTCATATTCCATAGCGGCCAGGTCTACGATCCCCCCGGCGTTTTCTGGCCAGATTGCCAACGATCTGGCCGCGGCGGCGCGCGCCAGATCCCAGTCTCCGCGGGAAGCATGCAACTTCAAAACAAAGTGATGTATGCGACCCAATCGCTGCCGGTTTCCTGAACGCTCAGCCGCCAGTCGGCCACGTTCGAGATAAGCGAGAGCGCCCGCATGGTCGCCTGACGCCGCCGTTTCGACCATCATCGTGATGCAAAGGGACGCTTCCGATAAGGGCTCGTTCACTCCTTCGGCGCTCTCCAGCGCCTCCCTCGCCAAAGTCGATCCCAGGTTATTTTTCATGTGGAATATGGCGGCCATGGATCGAGCTTCTAGAACTCTCATTCGAAGCGATCGATCACCGGTTTCGTCGGCGATGACCTGAGCTGCCAGGAAGGACTCGGTTGCGGTCTCCCAATCAGATCGACCGATGGCTGCGATCGCCCCCCGAGTGGCGAGAACACGTGCTCCTTGCAACGTCCCCGGCCTGATCAACGTCAACGCTTCCTGGATCATCGGATACAGGCCCGCCATGAGACTGGTACCGACAGGCGTGTCCTCAAACAGGGCGAGTGCGGATTCAGAATCTCCGCTATCGCGAAAGAATTCATAAGCCGTTTCGGTGTGCTGCAATGCTCCGGCTGGGTTTCGCAACGCCCGGTGAGCCTTCGCCGCCCCTGCGTGGAGCAAGGCGATCTCCGCATCAACCGGTTGTTCCGAAACCGACGAAAGGGCACGGTCGAAATAGGCGGCGGCGGAATCCATTGCGTTCGCAGCCAGGGCCTGGCCGCCCGCAACGGCCGAGTAGTGCACCAACTTTGCCGATCCGAGTAGCGTCTCGGCCTCGCCGAAGTGGTATGCGAGTTCGGCCGCATGGGCGTTCGTCTCAGTCCGGTATATTGCCTCCAACGCCTCTGCGATGCGCGCATGGAACCGGACACGGCGGGTCAGCGACAGTTCGCCGGTGAGAGTCTCTTGCATGAGCGCGTGCGTGAACTGGTAGTGACCGACGCCATCAGAAAGTTCCTCGATGATCCGGGCATCCAACGCTTCGTCCAGCACGTCGAGAAGCTGCCCATCGGTGGTGTCCTCCACCAGCACTTTCAAGGCGTTCAAACGGAAATCGCGTCCAACAACGGCGGCGACGGTGAGCACATCATTGGTGCGTTGTGATAGCCGATCAAGCCGTCTGCCAATCACCTCCCGCACACCCTCCGGTATGCGAACGGACCATGTTGACGCCCCTGAAATCCTGCTCTCCGCCAGTTCGCCCGACTGGACCAGCTCACGCACGACCTCGGTCACGAAGAGTGGATTGCCCTCGGTGTGTCGATGGATCGTGGCGGAAAGCTCAGGGGGCGGAGCGAATCCCGCGGCGATCTCGACAAAACGAGAGATATCGACCTCGGTCAGGCCCCTCAGCAGCACACGCTCAAACAAGCGTTCACGGCTGAGGTCGCCGAGCGTGACGGTCAGGGGATGACGCCGGTTCAACTCCATGTCCCTGTAGGTGCCGATCAACATCACCCTGGATTGGCCGATCTCGCGCGCGGCAAACTCCAGGAAATTGAGGGACGGCTGATCGGACCAGTGGAGATCGTCAAGCACAATGACCAGTGGACGGGACTGGCTCGCCGATTTCAGGAACGAGACGATCGAATCGAAAAGCCTGAACCGTGCCGAGTCCGGGTCTTCTAGTTGCAGTGCGGGCTGAAGATCGGGCAGACGATCGTTAACGTCTGTGACGATCTCAGCGATCACGGACGCGGACGATCCCATCTGCCGCCGTAACTCGTCGGCCTCCGTCTCGCGAACATAGCTTCGTATCGCCTGAACCCAGGGCCAGTAAGGCGGCTGTCCTCCGGTTTCATAACAGCGCCCCCAGAGAACCTGCGCTCCCCGCAACCCGGCGTAAGTGGCCAGTTCTTCAGACGTCCGCGTCTTCCCGATGCCGGGCTCGCCGACCAGTGTGAGAAGCCGTCCCCGCCCTCCGAGAATGTCCTCCACTCCGGCCTTCAGTTGATCCATCTCCGCTTGACGGCCGACGAAGACGCCGCCCGCCAGGGAGTCGAGCGACGTGCCCTCGCGCTCCACCGTCTCGCCTCGTGCCGCCAGGTCGATTGCGTCCAGGGCATTGATTACGTCCTGCGCAGAGTCGGGGCGTTCCGCCGGGTCTTTCGCCAGCAACCTCACGATGAGCGCTTCAAGCGGTCGCGGGCAGTCGCCGTTGTGCCATGCCGGTGCCACCGGCGCCGTGTTGATGTGCTGGCCGATGATCGCGATCTCGTCGTCGCCCAGGAAAGGAGGGCGCCCCGTCACCATCTCGTACAGCATCGCACCGAGCGAGTACAGGTCGGCCACCGGGGTTATGTCACCGCCGGTTGCCTGCTCGGGCGGCATGTAGGCGACGGTGCCGACCATCATTCCTTCGCGGGTGAGCCGACTACGGTCCGTCATCACGGCCAGCCCGAAGTCGCCGATCTTGGCCGTGCCATCCTCAGTGAGCCACACGTTGCCCGGCTTCAGATCCCTGTGGACGATGCCGCGAGAGTGCGCAAACTCCAGCCCCTCACAGACGGCCTTGCCGATCTCGATTGTGCGTTCCAGGGGAAGTACGTTTCTACCCACCTCCAGACCTCCTCCCTTCGGGGGATGAGGCATCAAATTGTCCTCTCCCTGGGAGGACGAGGATTCAGGTGTGGGTCGCGTCACTGAACTCTCCAACAACGCTTCCACATCACCGCCGCCCATCAGTTCCGTGACCATGTAGGGCGAACCGGCATCGGTGCCAAGATCGAACACGGTCACTATGTTGGGATGCGTGCCCAGCCGGCCCATCGCCTGGGCTTCGCGAGTGATGCGCTCTATCGAGGTGTTGTCGAAGCCCTCGGTCTTTATCAGGGCGAATGCGACTTCGCGATCAAGCAATGTGTCGTGCGCGAGGTAGACGCGCTCCTTACCACCTTCTCCAAGTAGATTGCGAACGTTATAACGACCGTCGGCGAAGGTGGTTGGACCGGCGGCGTCCGCGGGGATGGGTGACGGAAGTTCTGTGGAGGGCGTCGCCGGTGCATTTTCGACCGCTGGCGCCGGACCGGTGCCGAGTCGCCGTTCCGCCGCCACCAGGAATTCGGCCGCTTCCTGATTCTCGGGGTCGAACGCCAGCACATCCCGGGCGCGTTGTTGCGCGCGTGACCAGTCGCCGGACGTAATAGCCTCGTCAGCCTCATCCAGCAAACGTTCGATTCGTCGTATCGTCCGCTCACTGACCATAACGAACGGGATGATACACGCTACGAAGAGTTACATTCGAAATAAGTAACCCGCGGGGGCGTACGGCGACACTCCCCCGGCGTCAAACAAATGCACAGACTCCCGGGAGGTTCGGGCCCCAGACCACCCTGCTACACGCCCCTCTCCGCCACGAACGCCGTCAGGTCAGCGGTCCGGCAGGAGTATCCCCACTCGTTGTCGTACCAGCCGACCACCTTCACCATCTTGTCGTTGATGGATGACGTGGACAGGGCGTCGATAGTGACAGAGTTCGGGTTGCCCTTGTAGTCGATCGAGACGAGCGGCTCCACCGAGTAGCCCAGGAGGCCGTGCAGCGAGTCGCCCATCGATGCCTGCCTGTACGCTTCGTTGACGTCCTCGGCGGTCGCCGATTTTTCAAGAGTCGCGGTCAGATCTGTTACCGAGACGGACGGCGTCGGCACCCGGTATGCCATGCCATCTATTTTGCCCTTCAGGCTTGGAATCACCACCGTCACCGCGCGAGCGGCTCCGGTCGTCGTCGGGATGATGCTCACGGCTGCGGAGCGGGCCCGGCGGAGATCGCTGTGGACGCCGTCCTGGATGTTCTGATCGGTCGTGTAGGCGTGGATGGTGGACATCAGCGCCTGCTCGATGCCGAAGCTCTCGTGCAGCACCTTCGCCATC